>CALDHJ010000001.1 GCA_937941555.1 uncultured Granulosicoccaceae bacterium
ACCTGATGCACGGCAGCGGGTTGCTCATGGTCGCGGTGTTCGGTCATATCGTTGCCGGACCATTCAAGCGCCTTCGTCAGGAGGCCGGCGCCGAAAATTGGCCGGTTGCCGCCGATCAGCTCAACCGCGTGCGAAAGCGCGTGTTGATCAACCTCGCACTGGGTGTTTTCACGGTTGTGGTCGCCGCAGCGGGCCGCTACGGGGTGCTTGCTTAAGACTCTGTAGGGAAGTTGTGCAACGGGAGACGACAGCGGGATTCGGTCGTCGGGATGTCGAAGCGACGGTGCGCGTAGGGGTCTTCAGCTCGATGCGTTCTTACGGCGCGCGGCCACGCGTTCGAGGATCGCGAGCTTTTCGTCACGAGTTGCAATCATCCAGTCGCGAATTTCGTCCTGCGACCGGTGGCAGCCAACACAGACCGACTGGTTGTCGAGTTGACACACAGCAAGACACGGCGAGGGCACACTGGTGTCCAGTGTCGGGCGAGTGCGTCGGGTGCGACGTGGCATGGCGATCGGTTCGGGATGGGATCAACGGCGCGGACTATAGCACGACGTCGGGTTGATCCTGGTGCGGCGCGGTCAAACGGGTCAACAGCTGAGCCGGTCGGCTGAAGTGCGGAATGCTGTCTTGTCTGTGGGTGGCGAGGTCACCCGCTTGCCATCCCCAGCTGCACGCTGCGGCCTGCACGCCAGCAAGCTGCGCGACGTGGAGATCGTGCACGCAATCGCCGCAGTAGATCGCGCGTTGGGGTGCAATGCGCAATTCCTGTAGCAGTTGCCGGATGCAGTCGACCGGGTTGCCTTGCTCGATACCCAGCGTGCGGTTGACCGAGTGGGGTACGCCATTGGCCCGTAACACGGTGGCGATGAAGTCGGGGTCGCTGCGTGACACGACGGCGGTATAGGCCGTGCTTGCCAAAGTGCGCAAGGCGAGTGCGATACCGGGGTACAAATCACACTGCAGTGCGGCGCGTTGAGCAGCGGCATCGTAGTGCGAGATGAAGGTGTCACGTTGGGCACCGGTCAGTGCAAAGGTGTCGGCCATGCCCTCACCATTCAGCCGTTGGCAGCGAACGAGATCTTCGATGCTAGCCAGGCGCCGGGCGTGGCCGCAGGCAGTCAGGGCACTGCGGCACAGGTCGAGGTAGACCTGCGCCGAATTGGCGAGCACTCCGTCAAAATTGAAGATGAACAGGTAGAACGCTGATGCCCGATCTACAGCAAGGGCCGCAGTGCCGGTTGGCTCGGAGCTTGGGCTGTGGTGGGCATTCAACGAGGACATGGGTTTCCAGATCGGGCCATAGAGTGGCCGGGTCGGTGGCGCTAATTACAATATACTTTCATACTATCACGGAAGTATCTGATAATGCAGATGTTTGACAATGTCTCCAAAGCGTCTTAGCACAAGGCTACATCGTCCTCGTTACGCAGCTTGGTGGCGCGCGATGGCTGTGTTGAGCGACTGCTCGTGACCTTGCTCTGGCGGCACCAAAGCGGCGAAGACCGTTATGAAGTTAGGCGCGCGGGTCGCGCAATTCGCCTCTACAGCAACGGGGTGTTTCACACCCAATGGAACCCGGCCCGCCCGCTGGCGGGGTCTGTGTGGGATTTACTGGCGCTCCCGAGTCTGTTTCTGGCCCACGCGGCACCGCGAATACTGGTGCTCGGTCTCGGTGGCGGTGCGGTGGTGCGCCAACTGTCCATGCTCAAGCCCGGCGCGGAGATCGTGGCTGTGGAGCTCGATCCGGTGCACATCGGCATTGCCCACCGCTGGTTTGGTGTCGGCGGACACGGGGAGCGCGTGTGCCTGGCTGATGCCACCGCGTGGGTATCGGCCTACCGTGGCGCCCGATTCGATTACGTGGTCGACGACCTGTTCGGGCACCGCGATGGCGAGGCTGCTCGGGCAGTGCGCGCAGACCGACGATGGGGCCGGGCAATCGCCTCGTTGCTGGCGCCGGATGGCATTTTCGTCGTGAACCATGCCGACCAGCGCGAATGGCGTGCCTGCGCGTTGCGTGCGGCAGGGTACACCCACCGTCGGCGTGCGGCACTGCCGCTCTACGACAATGTGATCGGCGTTTACCGGCGCAGTCGACTCGACCTTGATCAATGGGACGCTGCCCTGCAACAGTGCAACGGCCTTGGCGCATCTCAGCAGCGCATTGCGCGGCGCGGGCGGGCCGTCTGACACCGTTGTGTCGTGTGCCTGCTGTCAGGGCTGTTCCCTAGCTGAACAGTCGGGCGCCTTGTTCGCGAATGATTTGCTCGGCTTTCTGCACGCTGTGCGAGCACGCCTGTTCGAACGTGGGGTGCAGGTCGGCTCGGATGAACCGGTGGGTCTGCAGTGTTTCCCCGTCACCGCTCTCGATCAACCCGGCCGTTTGAAACTGACCGTCGCGCGGCATGGGCTCGGGGGTGACCCGGTAGCCTTCGATGGTCTCGGTTTCGCCCCGTTTTGGCGCGGCAGGTGTGCTGCTGAAGAGTTTTGAAAACCACCCCATGGTGCGCTGCTCCTGTGGATTCAGGTAGATATGTATCGAAAGGTCAGATTGATCCGAGCTGACGTCACGCGCTTGCGGCGCGGCAGGCAGTGCTGCCAGTGTCGTTGGCAATCGCCACCCATGACCAGCAAATCGCCATCGCCCAATGGTAGCGTGAGCGACTTCTGTTGTCCTGCTCGGTGTCGAAATCGAAAATCCCTGAGAGCGCCGAGACTGACGGACGCAATGCAGGGTGCGTCGCCCAGTTCGGGTTCGTCGTCTGCGTGCCAATGCATGCAGTCCTGGCCGTCGCGGTACAGGTTGACGAGAACACTGTTGAACGGCCGGTTCAATTCTTTTGACAAGCGCGAGCGCAGCGCGTCGAGGTCAGATGTCCATGCGCTGGGTTGGAACCGGGTGCCACTGTATCGGTAGTCGGCTCCGGAGTCGCCTATCCAGGCTTGCAATCTTGGAATGGCAACAGAGCGACCGAAAAGGGATATCTCGGGTTGCTGCCATTCGATTTCCGATTGCAGGTGTTGGAAGAGGCAATGGGATGCGTTTGTGGTGAGCCAACGCTGCTGGTGAAGTGCGTAACCTGCTGGTGGCAAGGGCAAGCGAGTCACGCCGGAGGTGAGCGTGTTTTCAAGGTCGCACGTGTCCGACAAGATCATGATTTTCCGGGAGCGTCAAGGCTGCAACAGCCGTGTCTCGATGGTACGGTGTCGGGCGACAGTGTAGCGGGAGAACGCCTCGGTGGCCGGGTTGTCGGGAAAGAAAATATGTGTGTATTGCGGGGCCCGAGATGGCCGTTCTCCGGGGTATCGCCGTGCTGCGACCGAGCTTGGAGCGGTGCTCGCAAGAGAGGGCGTGACACTGGTTTACGGGGGCGGTGGCGCTGGTTTGATGGGGGCGGTCTGTGATGCTGTGCTCGACGCCGGTGGTGAGGCCATCGGTGTAATTCCGGCGTTTCTCAGCGACAGGGAAATGGCACACCGCGGGGTACAGACGCTGGAGGTTGTTGAAGACATGCACACGCGAAAAGCGCGGATGATAGCGCTTGCGGATGCGATCATAGCGCTGCCGGGTGGCCTCGGCACCTTTGAGGAACTCTTTGAAGCCATGACCTGGCGACAGCTCGGATTGCACACCTTGCCGGTCGGTGTCATTGACCCTGAGGGCTACTACAGCGATGTGTTTTCTGTGCTCGAATCCACGGTTGATGCGGGGTTTGCCGAGCTTGAAGTCCTCAATCAACTCAAACGCTTCGAATCGGCCGATGATCTGATCGGCCAATGGCAAGCTGGCACATGGACCTGATGTCGATTCCCCGTTTGCAACTGGACTTCGAGACGTCGTGGTCGACCTACCTGGGCGATGACGTGAATCGCCCACTCGGCCGTGCAGAAGACGTCGCGGTCATCGACAGCCTGCTCGCCGTCGCCGATCGTTATGACGCGATGTTGCTAGACGGCTTTGGCGTGTTGAACTGCGGCGAGGCTGCCATTTCGGGTATGCCCGAGATGTGGCGCGCGTTGCAGGCGCGAGGCGTGACACTTCTGATTTTGTCGAACGGGGCGACTGGCCAAACTGCGGATGCCGTCCAGAAATACCGTGCCCTGGATTTTCCTGTTAGCGCCGACGATGTTCTCACAAGCCGTGATGCAACGCGGGTCGGTCTTGAAAGCTTTTCGGCCCAGCACCCGGACTGGTGTTGGGGGGTGTCGCCCATGGGTGGGCGCAAGCTCGATGATTTGCCCGGGCGATTTCAGTCGCTCGAGCGTGACGCGGACTGGGACGATGTGGACGGCTTCCTGCTCGTGACAACCTTGCACTGGACCGCTCGGCACACGGAGTTGCTCGAGGCTGCGTTGCGCCGCCGCGCGCGGCCTGTCTGGGTGGCCAACCCGGATGTCACTGCGCCCTTTCCGCACCATTTCAGCCTGGAGCCCGGTCATGTGGCACGGGGAGTCGCCTCGCTACCGGGGGTTGACGTGTCGTGGTTCGGCAAGCCGCATGGCAACGTGTACGACCTCGCACTCAACCGTTTGCGGTTGAGGTTGCCCGATCTGGCATTGGAGCGTGTACTGATGGTCGGAGACTCGCCGCACACCGATATTCTTGGCGCCCGCACTTGCGGACTACACAGTTGCCTCACGTTGGACTTCGGACTGCTGCGCGGTCAACCACTTGGTCAGCGCCTGGCCGAATGCGGGATATGGCCTCAGTACGTGATGACCGGAGACCCCAGCGTCTGGTCAGCGCAGTAGCGTGCCGCTGCGGGTAAACGGAATTCGAACGGGAATACCGTCAATTTTCACTGAGCCCTCGAGGGTGTATTTCAGTCCGTTTTCGCTGCTCAGTCGGCTGAGATTGTCGAGAATCTTCATCAGGCCGCTGTTTACGCGGACCGAAACAGTCGATTCCCCGAATGGTGGCAGGGTAATGGGCTGGGTGCTCACGCCGCTGGCGAATTCGCTGCCGTTTATGATCGCGGAGAATTCGGTATCTCTGATCGCAAGTGATTGATCATTCGGGTTTTTCAGGTTCAACGTGAGGTTGAATGTTTGTTGCAGCAGGGACGCTTTGACCAGCTCGATGCCGACCAGACTGACGTCGGGTGGCTCGGGGACGATGCGGTCCACAAGCGAGGAACAGGCCGAGAGAACGAGCACGCTGATCAAGGCGAGGGCTCGGACGATCATTCTGGCGATCGGGAATATTGATTGACTGGTCATGCTCCCATTATACGAGAAGCTGAGGGCGCGTGAAGGGTTGGGCTGAATCAGGTCTGTGCGGCTGCGATCTCTGATCAATTGGCGGTCGACGGCGTGGCGTCGCCGAACAGCCTGAAGAAATTCGCGCTGGTCTGCTCTGCGAGGGTATCGAGTGAGATTCCGCGCAGATCCGCGATGTATTGTGCGGTGTGGCGCACGTAGGCCGGTTCGTTGGTTTTGCCCCGAAACGGCACGGGCGCAAGGTAGGGTGCGTCGGTCTCGACCAGTATCCTGTCCAGCGGAACCCGTTTTGCAGCATCCTGTACGGCCTGTGCGGATTTGAATGTCACGATGCCGGAAAAAGAGACGTAGAAGCCGAGATCCAGCGCCTGTTTGGCGATATCCCAATCCTCGGCGAAGCAATGCATAACTCCACCGGAGCGTTCTGCGTGGTGCGACTTGAGGGTGTCGATCGTGGGTTGGGCGGCAGCGCGTGTATGGATGATCAGCGGCTTGCCACAGGCGGCTGCCGCTTCGATGTGGGTGTGGAAACGGCTGTGTTGCCAGGCCATGTCGCCTTCTACGCGCATGTAGTCGAGGCCCGTTTCACCGATAGCGACCACTTTGGGGTGGGCTGCGAGAGAGACAAGCGTCTCCACGTCCGGTTGGGCCGCGTCCGGGTAGCAGGGGTGCACACCCACCGACGCAAACAGGTGAGGGTGTTTATCGGCAATCGCGAGCACGCCGGGAAAGTCCTCGAGCGTCACACTGATACACAGAATGTGGTCGACGCCAGCCTCTCGCGCGCGGGCCAGGGTGCCATCGAGATCGGTGCTCAAGTCCTCGAAGTCGAGGTGGCAATGGGAATCTACAAGCATGTCATCGATCTCGATCGGCTGTCGTCAGCGGTTGCGGAGCATGGCGCGCAGGTCTGCCAAAGCCTCTCGGCCCTGCTGCACTGTTTCGGATGAGTTCTCTTCGTCATTCCCGAAGACCGAGAGCTCAGACTGCGGCAGTTCCGCCAAAAAGCGGCTGGCGGTCGTACGCGAGGTCTCGCCGAATTTCTGGCGCTTTTTGGCACGTGTCAAGGTCAAGCGCGTTTGCGCGCGCGTGATGCCGACATAGCATAGGCGGCGTTCCTCCTCGACGGTGTCCTCTTCAATACTCGACCGATGGGGCAGGAGTTCTTCTTCAAAGCCGGCGAGGTAGACGACGGGAAACTCGAGCCCTTTGGACGCATGCAGGGTCATGAGTCGCACGGCATCCCCGGTGTCCTCTTCGTCTTCCAGACGATCCATGAGTGACAGGTGTGCGACGGCTTGTTCGAGCGATGCTGAACCTGTCCCGTCTTCCGCAGGGATTCGCTCGATCCAGCCAATCAGCTCTTCGACGTTCTGCCACCGGCGATCGCCAAGCTCGCGGCGTTCGCTGCTCTCGCGAAGCCACTCGATGAAGTGGAGGTCTTCGAGCATCGCGGGCACCAATTTTCCCGCGTTCTCGTCGTGCTGACGTTGTGACCAACGCGCATACCATTTCGCGAACCGGCTGACACGCTTGAATGCGGCGGGGCCGAGCGCGGATTCAATGCCGAATTCGAAACACGCATCGAGCAGCGCAACCTGACGCTGACGTGCGTAGGTTGCCAGCTTGCGCAAGGTGGCGGGGCCGATGTCGCGCCGTGGTGTATTGACGACCCGCAGAAACGCCGCGTCGTCGCGGCGATTGACCAGCAGGCGAAGGTAGGCAATGACATCCTTGATTTCAGCGCGATCGAAAAAGCTGGCACCACCTGACACGATGTAGGGAATTCGCTTTTCGCGCAGCGCGCGCTCGAAGGCGCGCGATTGAAAATTGCCCCGGTACAGGATGGCGTACTGGCTCCAGGGGCCGCGGTTGCGAAACTGGTGGGCGTGCAAGTCGGCCGCAACCCAGTCTGCTTCGTCATCGCCTGTGTCGCACTGCATGACCCGTATCGGTTCGCCGCCGTTTTTCTCTGACCACAAGGCTTTTTCAAACAGGTGAGGGTTGTGCGCGATGAGGGTGTTTGCCACTTTCAGGATGCGTTGCGTCGAGCGAAAATTCTGTTCGAGCTTGATGACCGTCAGGTTGGGGTAGTCCTCGCGCAAGCGCTCGAGGTTTTCCGGTCGTGCCCCACGCCAGGCGTATACCGACTGGTCATCGTCGCCGACGGCCGTCAGGCGACCCTCAACACCGACAAGTTTTCGAACCAACTCGTACTGTACGGTGTTGGTGTCCTGGTATTCATCCACCAGCAGGTAGCGCACCTTGGCTTGCCAGCGTTCGAGCCGCTCGGGGTCCTGCAGCAGTTGCACGGGCAGGGTGAGAAGGTCGTCGAAATCGACAGCATTGCAGTGTTGCAGGTGGTCCTGATATAGGCGGAACAGTTCGGTGAGTTCGGCGTGGGCGAGGCTGCTGTTGTCCGAGCGGATGTCGTCCGGGCCGAGGCCATCGTTTTTCCAACGTGACAGCTGAAAGCGCGCCTGATTCGGCTCCTGAATGGTCGCGAGCCCGGCGTCGTTCGCCAGTGCCTTGAGCGCGGCGGTGGCGTCGGTTGCATCGAGAATTGTCAAGTTGCGGTTGAACCCGAGCGCCTGACCCTCTTGCCGCAACAAACCGAGTCCGAGTGTGTGAAACGTCGACACATTGAGCTGTTCCACCGTGGCCGACCCGAGCATCTTTGTCAGACGCGTTTTCATTTCGGTAGCCGCCTTGTTGGTGAAGGTGACAGCAAAAACGCGTTGCGGCGGGGTTTCGAGTGTCCGAACCAGGTGTGCAATCTTGTGGGTGATCACACCAGTCTTGCCACTGCCGGCGCCTGCGAGCACGAGCAGTGGAGACGTGACGTGCTGCACGGCCTGATGTTGTTCGGGGTTGAGCTTCATGGGTATTTTGGTGTGTGTTGGTCGGCTTGTCGCGCTGTCGGGAGGGTTGGAGAGCCCGATTTGCTGTGGCTGATACAAGGGCATTCGCATCAGGCGATTGCGGAGCTGGCACGACGCAGACTGGACACCCTCTGTGGGGGACTTGGCGATCGAAGCGGTAGCCTAACGTGCTGCCTACAGGATGTCATCGGCAAAGCGTTTTTTGCACCTGTTAGACTTTGCGACCCATGGTGTTATCGAATTCACATTGCCGGATCGTGAACGGAATGCTGTTCGGCGCGCGCGCGTGCCTTTCTCCGAACGCCAATGCGCGCCCGGAAGGGCGTGAGCCATCGCTTGTTGTTGTGCACGGGATCAGCCTGCCGCCCGGTGAATACGGCGGACCGTGGATTGACGATCTGTTTCTGAACCGGCTTGATGCGAATGCGCACCCGTACTTCACCGACATCGCGTCGTTGCACGTGTCCGCCCATGTCTTGATCCGCCGTGACGGCACCGCCGTGCAGTATGTGCCCTTTCACCGGCGGGCATGGCACAGCGGTGAGAGCGTGTTTATTGGTGAATGCGGTTGCAATGACTTTTCCATCGGGATCGAACTCGAAGGGTGTGACACCGATACCTACACGGCAGGGCAGTATCAACGGCTGGCGGCGCTTTGCCGTGCATTGCAGCGTGAATACCCGGCGATTCGGCGCGACCGGATTGTGGGACACAGTGACGTATCGCCCGGGCGTAAAACCGATCCCGGCGCCTTCTTCGATTGGTCCCGCCTGATGCGGGAAATGGACTCACAGGACATCTCATGAATCAACATGCCCCTTTTCTGATGGCTGCTCGGGAGGCGGCCGCTGCTGCTCGTGACGTCATCCTGCGCCACTACGACGCAGGTGTGGCTGTGGAATTCAAAGGCGATGACTCGCCTGTGACGCGCGCTGATGTGGAAGCGGAGTCGGCTATTGTGAACCTGCTGAAGGACCGATTTCCAGACCATGGGTTCTACGGCGAGGAACTCGGTCAGCAGGATATTGAATCCGACTACGTCTGGTTGATTGATCCGATCGACGGTACAAAGTCGTTTGTGCGTCGCTGTCCCTTCTTCTCGACTCAGATTGCACTCATGCACGCTGGCGAGATCATCGTGGGCGTATCCTGCGCGCCGGTGACTGGCGAGGTGTTCCACGCGTCTCGTGGTGGCGGTGCCTGGAACGGCACAACGCGTCTCGAAGTGCAGACGTCGCAATCGCTTGAACGTGCCGTGTTGTCTACCGGCAACCTGAATACCCTGATTGCGGCGCCGGAGCGCTGGTCTGCCTTGGGTTCGCTGATGCAGTCGGTGCACCGCCATCGAGGCTACGGTGACTTTCTGCACTACCACCTGTTGGCGCAAGGCAGTGTTGACCTGATCGTGGAATCCGACGTCAACATCCTCGACATCGCGGCGCTGTCAGTGATCGTCGAGGAAGCTGGCGGCGTGTTTACGGACCTCGAGGGAGGTGCACTGTCCCTCGAGACGACGTCGGTTCTGGCTGCGGGGGCCCCATCCCTGTATCAGCATGTCAAGCAGACGTTGCGGTCTTAGGGCGAACGCGGTTTGTCGTTATTTTATTGGGGGGGGAGGGGGTTGAATGGCGCCCGTTCGGCGCTTAGACGTGGCCTTCGCTTCGTCCGGCTTCGTGCCATGTTCCGCTTGGGCGGGGTTCGC
>CALDHJ010000002.1 GCA_937941555.1 uncultured Granulosicoccaceae bacterium
CACCCAGAGAGTTGGCGTGCGCTGACACGCGGCCACGGTGAACGAGCGGGATCATGGCCCCTTCCTGCATGAGCATGTCGTTCATCTGCTTGGCGATTTCTGCACGCTCTTCGATGGCAGCCGTCTTGGAGAGCTGAGCTGCGAGGTCATCGTAGGCGGGGTTGCAGTAGCGCGGCATGTTGCCACCGAGCCAGTTGTTTTCCGGCGACGGAATCTCGGAGCACGTCCAGTTGTTCATGTAGGCCTCGGGATCGGTGCCGTTGAACAGGTTGGTGTACATCTCGATGTCGGCGTAGAACTTCTGGAAGGTGTCGGGGCTCGACTGATCGCCACCGAAGAACACGGCCGCATCGATGTTGCGAAGCTCGGTTTCGACCCCGATATCGCCCCACCACTGTTTGACCAGTGCCTGGGTGTCCTGACGTACCGCGTTGGTTGACGTCTGGTAGAGAATCGACAAGCGAACGCCATCTTTCTCGCGTACACCGTCGGAGCCCGGCATCCAGCCTGCTTCGTCAAGCAGCTGGTTCGCCATGTCCACGTTCTGAACCAGGCACTCGTCATTTGCCGTAGACGCGTAGATCGCCGGTGCTGGCAGCACGTTGCAGGTCGGCTTGCCGGCGTCGCCATATCCAACTTCAGACAGGGTTGCGCGGTCAATGGCGAGGCTCAAAGCGCGGCGCACGGTCGCGTCGGTGAGGAAGGGGTGCGGGCCGCCTTCAACCGTTGAGCGCTTGTCGCCCAGATCAGAGGATGGGTTGGTCAGGTTGACCATCATGCGCTCGACACCGGTGCCAAAAGCGGACACGACGTTGCCTTTGCCGGCAGCGGCCATCTCGCCGAGGATCGCGGGATCGATCTGCAGGTTCCAGGCGTAGTCGAACTCACCCGTTTCCAGCACTGCGCGGGCCGCCGAGGCCGCATCACCACCGCCTTTGAAGGTCAGTGTGGCAAAGGCCGGCTTGTTGGGGTCGCGGTAGTGTGGGTTGGCTTCCATCGATATCACGTCATTCGCGCGGAATTCCGTGACACGGAACGGGCCGGTACCGTGCGGGCCAAAGTTGGCGTCGGTGCAGGTCGGCGCTTTGGGGCCCATGCAATCCTGAAACTGGGCCTTCTGGATGATTGGGCTCTCACCGCCGGTAAACGGACCATAGGGGAAAGGCTTGGGCGTGGAGAAGGTGATCTTCACGGTGTGTGCATCGATGGCTTCGACCGTGTCGACATCAGCGAACTTGGTTTCCTGCTGGCATCCGCCATTCGGGTCCATGCAGTATTCGGCTGTGAAGACCACGTCGTCGGCTGTGAAGTCACTGCCGTCCGACCATTTCACGCCTTTCTGGAGGTTCCAGGTGATGCTGGTGAGATCTTCCGAGACACCGCCGTTGGCAACTGTGGGGATTTCTTCAGCCAACCACGCGACCAGGTTGCCGTTTTCGTCATAGCGGCCCAGTGGTTCGATGATCATCGACGAGCTTTCGACGTCTTTGGTACCACCGGAGAGGTAGGGGTTGAGAATGGAGGCGGCCTGCCAGTAGATGATGTTGACGTGGCCGTCGTCGCCGCGTGCGGCCCAGGCGCCATTCGCGAGCAGAGCGGCAGCTGCTGCCGTCAGGACAAATTGTTTACGCATTGCGTACTCCTCTTGATGGTTTTCGTCGTCACACTCCGCCGGAGCGGAGGTGTTGTCTCTTTAGGCTTGTCACCTGCAACCGGCGATTGCGACATCGTCGAGCAACCACACTATATGCAGGCCTGACGGCGCACTACACACCAAATCTACCTGGGCTGCAAGATTGTGTGTGCTCTGTCAGCAGTGTCTAATTGGTGGTCTTGATACGCGCGCTCGCTGCTGTATCGCACCCTCAGGAGCCCATATGCCCATCATCAACCGTATAGCCGACCGGCACGACGCGATCACCGAGTGGCGGCGTGATTACCATCAGCACCCCGAGTTGCTCTTCGATGTGCACCGGACCGCTGCCTCGGTCGCGGAGAAATTGCGTGCGTTCGGCTGTGATGAAGTGGTGGAGGGCATTGGCCGAACTGGCGTCGTCGGCGTCATCAAGGGACGCGAGGGCGGCGATCGCGTGATCGGCTTGCGTGCGGACATGGACGCCTTGCCGTTGCCCGAGGTAACCGGTTTGCCCCATGCATCAAAGGTCCCGGGCGTCATGCACGCTTGCGGGCACGACGGCCATACGGCCATGCTGCTCGGCGCGGCAGAACACCTGTGCGAGACGCGAAATTTCGCCGGCACGGCGGTGGTCATCTTCCAGCCCGCCGAAGAGGGCGGTGGCGGCGGCCGTGAGATGTGTGAGGACGGCATGATGGCGCGATTCGGTATTGAGCAGGTTTACGGCCTGCACAACGTGCCCGGACTGCCAATTGGCGACTTTTCCACCTGCCAGGGGCCGATCATGGCGTCGACTGATACCTTCGAGATCGAGATCACCGGCCGCGGTGGCCATGCTGCCATGCCCCACTTGGCGGTCGACACGATTGTCGTGGTGGCACACCTCATCACAGCGATTCAGTCGGTAGTATCGCGCTCAGTGGACCCGGTGCAGGGGGCTGTGGTGTCGGTAACCAAAGTGGATACCGACGGTGACGCCTTTAACGTGTTGCCCGAGACGGCTCGCCTCAAGGGAACCGTGCGCACACTTGTGCCGGAGATGCGTGAGATCTGTGAGCAACGCATTGGCGAACTCGTACGCACACTTCCGTCAGCCTTCGGTGCGGCAGGGGAGCTCAAGTACGTGCGTGGCTATCCGACGACGGTCAACAGCGGCCCTGAAACCGACTTCGCCGTGTCTATTGCAGAAAAGGTCTCGGGTAGCGGGCGGGTGAACCCGCAGCAGTCACCCGTTATGGGTGGCGAAGACTTTGCCTACATGCTCGAAGAACGGCCAGGAGCCTTCATGTTCATTGGCAATGGCGATTCCGCCGGATTGCACAATCCGGCGTACGATTTCAACGATGATGTGATTCCGGCTGGCTGCTCATACTGGATTACGCTGGTTGAAACGGCGATGCCACGGGCCGCTTAGTTGAGCCACATATAATATGTATGCATATCAATTGAGCCGCTCAGTGTGGTCGTTTGCTCCGCACTGAGCACGCTCGACCCTACTGTTCCGACATTTCTCAGCGCCATAGTTGGCCCGTTTGCTGATTGTCCATAGGCGAGACCGGTTGAACTGACTGTGTAAAGAATGTGTCCGCGTGGCCGTTCTCTGTCATCAGCGACAGCCGGTATGTCTGTTGGTACCCGATTCTCGCACCAGATGTGTGCACCGATTCGCGTTGACATAGCAATGATTGTTGGATGTAGGGTCTATGCGCAACGAGCGTGTTGATAAAAAGCAGAAGCGGAGGCGTCTGAGCTGATGAGCAGCCAATCAGACGCTTCTGTCGTGCTTGACGCCCTGGAATCTCCAGGGTGGATCGTCGACTGTGACGGTGTCGTGGCGTCAAACGCCGCATTGCGTCAGTTCGTGCACCCGTCGGCACCTGCGTCTGATCCTGCCGTGCTTGCTGCACAAGTGTTTTCTGGAGACTCCGTTGACGTGTTTCTGGCGTTGTGTGCGGCTGCAACTGACAGCGGGCACGCCGGAGACGATGTGACGCTGGCTGGTGGCCAAACGGCAACCTTGACCGTCAAGCGGCTGTCCGAGGCCTCCGCGACGACGCTTCTCGCCGTTGCGCGGGCGCACGATGAGCGCAGTGTCGTGTTTGACGCTTGTGCACAGCTGGATGTGTTGCGGCGTGGATTGTCGGCGGTGACGCTCGACCTGACGATCAAGTCGGCTGACAGCCGGGAATACCTCTACATCAACCGCAACTCGGTCCACGATGTGGCCGTCGACTCCAAAAACGCGGTTGGGAAAACCATTCATCAGCTCGTCCCCATGGACATTGCGGGGCAGCTGTCGGCGGAAGACGACCGGGTGTTGCAGTCACCCAGTGGCCGTCTGACACGGATCTACGCGTCTTCGCGGGGCTACTACCGCGGCCACAAGCAAGTGGTGTTTGGCCCGGAGGGCCGACCGGAATTGATATTGAGTACGGTCGAGAACGTGTCGGCTGCCGAGCGGTCGCGACTCGAACGCGAGCGCAACACCTCTGATCTCGCACGGGCGGAGAACATTGCCCGGGTCGGCAGCTACCGCTGCCACCCTGCTGGCTCCCGACTGTTCATGTCAGCCTTTCTGCGTCAGCTGTTCGAATTCGACGACAAGACCATTGCTGTACACCTGCGCGAATTTCTCGCGCGCCTCGAGCCGCGTTACCGCGAGCGCGTGATGATCGCCCACGAGCGCCTGCGCCAGGGTAAGTCGGTCGAGAAACAGAACCTGCGATACACCAGCAGCAGCGGCGAGACCCTGTATCTGGAGTTGCGTTGCGAGATGGCGCGTGAATCCGAAAACTCGCCATTTTCCATTCACGGTACGGTTCACGATGTCACCGAACGCGTCAAGACTGAAGAAAAAGTGCGCTTCATGGCGTACCACGATGGCTTGACGAAACTGCCCAATCGCTCTTTCTTCCTGCGCCGAGCAACGCAGGCGATGAGCTATGCGACAGCGGGTGGTCGACCCTTTGCCTTGCACCTGATCGACCTCGACGGCTTCAAGGCGATCAACGACTCCCGCGGTCACCAGGCGGGTGATCAGGTTCTGCAGGTGGTTGCCAAGCGTATCCAGACCACCATCAAGAGCAGCGATCTCGGTGCGCGGTTCGGTGGCGACGAGTTCGCGATCCTCCAGCTCGACGTCGAGCGCGAGTCTGATGCAACCGCCTTGAGCCACCGACTGATAGAGCGAATCAGTGCCGAGATGGTTATAGACGGGCAGACCGCAAGCGTGGGGGCGAGTGTCGGTGTCGCCATCTTCGACCCGAACGAGGTCGATCTGCAGGTCATGATGCAGCGTGCCGACGAAGTGCTCTACGTCGCCAAGCGTGCCGGACGGGGAACCTACCGCCTGGCGAGCTGAGTGTTCGGGTAACGGGCGTCGGGCATAATGGTGTGCGACCGCTTGATCCGGGCTTCCCATGCGTTTCCTGCACACCGCTGACTGGCACCTCGGCCGGCAGCTTCACAACCAGACCCTGCTCAACGAACAGGCGAACGCGCTGGATCAGCTCGTCGGGTGGGTGGTCGAGCACCGCGTCGATGCGGTGTTGATGGCAGGCGACGTCTACGACCGGGCGGTGCCGCCCACTGATGCCGTGGCCCTGCTCAGTCGCACAATCGATCGTCT
>CALDHJ010000003.1 GCA_937941555.1 uncultured Granulosicoccaceae bacterium
ACGCGCAACCCTGCTGTTCGGGCCGCACTCAAGGCGCCGATCGAGAGCACGTCATCGCCGCAGAAGTAGGCCTCGCAGGGTTTGCCCTTGAGCAAGCGACCCATCTCGTCACGGCCAGCGTCAAAGGAATAGGCAGCCGCAAACGAATGGCTGACCTTGATCTTGGTGTGTAGGCGAATCTCGGAGAGGAAGCCATCGAAACGGTCTTGCGTCGAGGTGGCGGACTCGGGGCCGCCCATGAAACCAACGCGCGTGTAGCCGCGCGCAACGAGCTCGCGCGCCGCCATACGGCCACACTCGACGTTGTCGATGCCGACGACGTGCACCTGTGGCGTGCTGGAGTGGCGGCCGAACGAGTGCACCACAGGCATACCCGCATCACGAAACGCCTGAGAGAAGGCCGGCGTCAGCGTTGATGACGCTACAACAACACCGTCAACGGAATACTGCCGCAGCATCTTCACCGAATTGGCCGGATCGGTTTCGTCTGAGAGATTGACCAAAAGCGGCCGCAAGCCCCGCTCCTGCAGGCCGCGCGTGAAGAGGTCGAAGACCTCGAGAAAAATTGGGTTATGAAAGTTGTTCGACACCAAGCCGATCAGACGGGTGCGGCCAGTCGTCAGGCTCGATGCCAGTGCATTGGGCGCATAGCCCAGCTCGCGCGCCGCTTTTTCGACCTTGCGCCGCATCTTGTCCGACACCGATGCCCCGTCGGTGAAGGTGCGTGAGACAGCGGATCGCGACACGCCGGCACGCGTGGCAACGTCTTTGAGCGTTACCGACACGGCCACACCGCCAGCTCAGACTGCGTCATCGTCACCAGGCCACGGACGCACGAATAACTGGTAGGCCGCATACGCGCCCATGCCGACAAACACCGCACCCCAGAACACCGCGCCGCGGGAGACTTCAAACAGTGCCCAAGCAAGACAGAAACCCACCAGCACGACACGGCGCCAGACCGGTCGGAAAAACGGGATCTGCAAGTCAGACACTGCTCAACACCCGAGGTGGAGTCATCAGGCGGCGCCCTCGTATTCCGGCGCGGTCTTGGCACCGGTGATGTAGGCCACGACATCCTGGCCGTCAGTTTCTTCTTTCTTGAGGTTCGCAACAATACGCCCGCGCCGGAACACCACAATCCGGTCGACCAGGTCCATGACCTGGCGCATGTTGTGGCTGATCAGGATCAGCGGCTCACCGGCTTCCTTGAGTGTGCGGATGATGTTTTCCACCTGCGCCGTCTCCTGCACCCCGAGAGCGGCAGTGGGTTCATCCATGATCGTCAGCTTGGACGCAAACGTCGCTGTGCGCGCAATCGCCACACACTGCCGCTGCCCACCGGACATGTTGCGGATAGTGTTACTGATGTTGGGGATCTTGACTGCCGTGCGTTCAAGCCCAGCCAGGGTGTCTTCCCGCATCGCCTTGTAGTCGAGAATACGGAAGGGACCGAGCCAATCGAACTTGGTTTTCTCGCGACCGAGAAAAAGGTTGTCGGGCACGTCGAGATCGTCCGCAAGCGCGAGTGTTTGAAACACGGTTTCGATACCAGCTTCACGCGCATCGGTCGGACCGGCGAAATGCACATCCCGTCCATCGAAAGTGATCGTGCCGCGGGTTCGTTGTTCAACACCCGTGATCTGGCGCACAAAGGTGGACTTTCCCGCCCCGTTGTCGCCCATGATCGCGACGTGTTCGCCATTGCGCAGCGTGAAGTCCGCGTCGGTCAATGCATGTACGCCGCCATAATGTTTAGTGAGACCCTTTGTTTCCAGAATGATGCGGTTTGGGTCACGCAACTCTGCCATGCGCGGCGACACTGTAGACTTGGGACCTGGTTCCACACTTTCAGAAACAGTGACCGAGGTTTGGACTGTTACTGTTTCCTCTACCGTTACCTTTTTCATATCCGTTTCTCCCCTAGCTGCGCAGCAGGGCGCGTTCCTGACGCACCTTGTCGAGTACCACCGCACCGATGATGATCGCGCCCATTGCCATCAACTGGTAGAAGGCGTCGAGCTTGATATACGTGAAGCCCGACTGGATCACACCAAACACCATGGCGCCGAGCACCGTGCCGATGATCGAACCGCGTCCACCGGTCAGGCTGACGCCGCCGATGACCGCCATAGCGATGGCGTAGAGCTCATAGAAAATGCCCATGCCGGATTGGGCCGTGAGGTTTTTCGAACTCAGGATGATCGCCGCAAAAGCAGCGAGCATGGACGCGATCATGTACACGAGCACTTTGTGCCGCTGCACGTTGATGCCCGACATGCGCGCCGCGTCTTCATTCGAGCCGATGGCATAGGTGTGTTTGCCGTAGAGCGTGTACTTCAAGACGAAGTGGAACACGATCGCGAGGCCGATGAACCAGTAGACCGGCATCATGCCGGTGCCGAGTGCCGCGTAGCCTTCAGTCGGGAAGGACACCGGCTTACCCCGGGTCCAGGCCTGGGCGATGCCCCGGCAAATGAGAAACATGCCCAGTGTGGCAATAAAGGGTGGGATGCGGGTGTAGGCGATAAGGCTGCCGTTGATGCCGCCAATAAATGCCCCGAATACGAGCCCCACGATGACCGGGATAATCACTGGTAGATCGAAGGCCCAGCTGCCGAAAACCGCCTTGGGATTGGGGTTGCCGTTTACCAGTTCGGTCTGGGCAAAGGACATCACGATCATGGCCGCCGCGCCGACCAGCGGACCCGATGACAGGTCGATACCGCCCGAGATGATGACCTGGGTGACCCCAAGGGAAATGATCCCGATGATCGAAACCTGCAGGATGATGATGCGTAACCGCGCCTCGTTGAAGATCGAGTCGAAGCGGTCTCGGGTGTCGAACAGGAAGCTCTGGTCCTTCATGTAGGGCAGCGTCTGCCCCAGCACTTCAAAGACCACGATGATCAATATCAATGCGAAAAAGATGTTGAGCTCATTCGGCCACGTGCGCTTTTTCTCGTCGAACTTCAGTCCGCCCGTGCCATGTTTTGTGTCAGCCATGAAGACCCATCCCCTGCCTTGCCCACTGGCCCGCCGTCACTTTGAGCGGGCTGAAAAAAAGGTGGGCGGCGCATGCGCCGCCCAC
>CALDHJ010000004.1 GCA_937941555.1 uncultured Granulosicoccaceae bacterium
ACGGCAAAGTGCGTCGGGTTGGTGATGATGACGTCGGCCTTGGGCACGTCGGTCATCATGCGGGCCTTGGAGAACTCCTGTTGCAACTGGCGCACGCGCTGCTTCACCTCGGGCCTTCCCTCGGTCTCCTTCGATTCGTCACGCACTTCCTGCAAGGTCATTCGCTGTTTCTGGGTGAACTGCCAGACCTGAAAAGGCGCATCGATTGCGGCGACGGCAATCAGCCCAGACGACAGGGCCGCGAGTGACAGGATCAACATCTCGGCACTGCGAATCAGTGCCGATTCGAAGGGCATCTCGCCAAGCGAGAGCATTTCATCGCGGTAGAGCAGAAACAGCAGGTAGAAGATCGAGCCGATCAAGGTCACCTTCAGCAACGACTTGAGGAGCTCCATCGCCGACTGAACCGAGAAAATGCGTTTCACGCCAGCGAGCGGACTGATGCGTTCGAACTTGGGCGCCATCGCCTGCAGGCTGAAAGACCAGCCGCCAAGTGCAATGGGCGAGAAGAGCGCAACCACCAGCATGATCGACAGCAGCGGCAACATCGACACGGCAATGTCGAGGGTGAATCGCTTGAGCTGCAGCACAATGAAATGCGGTGCCAACAGATCGCCCCGCTCCACAGCGAGGCTCGACTTCATCAGGACCATCAATTCATCGACCAGGACCTGACCACCCGTGTAAAGGGCAACCGCACCGGCCATCATGATGATCATGGTGTTGAATTCACGAGACCGCGGGATCTGGCCCTGCTCTCGCGCCTGCCGAAGTTTTCGTTCGGTAGGTTCTTCTGTGCGTTCCTGACCGCTCTCCGATGCCGCCATATCAGCCCCCGAGCACCGTGCGAACGAGGGTCAGGCTTTGTAACATCAGCGCGCTGAAATGCGAACTCATGGTCGGCATCACCAACATGATGGTGACAAATCCACTGAGAATGGTCAGCGGGAAACCGACTGAGAAGATGTTCATTTGCGGTGCCGCCCGGGTCATGACACCGAGCGCCACGTACACGAGCAGCAACAGCGCAATGACCGGAATGGCCAGGAGCGCGGCGCCGACAAACATCTGACTGGCCCACGCCGTCAGGGCGCGAATCGCGGCGAGCGATATCACCGACTCCCCCACCGGCATGAGCTCGAAGCTCGAGGCCATGAGTTCGATCACGAGCGTGTGGCCCGAGATTGCAAAGAACAGCAGGTAGGCAATGATCTGCAGAAACTGCGAGACGATCGGGACGTTCGCACCGTTCAGCGGATCGACCATCGACGCGAAGCCCAGACCCATGGCGTTCGCCATCTGTTCACCCGCCATCACGAAAACCGCAAACACGAACGCGAGCGCGAGCCCCATTGCAAGTCCGATCAGGATTTCATTCAGGGTGATCCAGAGCCCCATCGCGGACACCGGATCGACGGGATCGATCGTGCCAACCAGCGGCGCGACCAGAACCGTCAGCGCAGCCGTGAGCACGATGCGCACGCGCATGGGAATCGACCGCGACCCGAACACCGGGTTGGCGAGCAACATGGCACTGATGCGGATGAAGGGCCAGACAATGCTGCCCACCCAGGCACCGAGTTGGTCCGCGTCGAGTTCCACTACGCGTGACCCCGTGCCCGCACCGCCGATCGCCGCCACATGGTGTGTCAGCCCACCAGTGTGGGTATGGCGAGAAACAGCTCTCGGGTATAGCCGATCAGCGTGTGCAGCATCCACGGACCGGCGATGAAGATCGCAAGCACGAGCGCCCCGAGCTTCGGGATGAAGCTCAGTGTGGCCTCGTTGATTTGCGTCGCCGCCTGAAACATACCGATCACAAGACCGATACCCAGCGCGGTGATGAGGGTCGGTGCTGCAATGAGAGTCGCCACCTTCAGCGCCTGCTCACCGAGTTCGATTACCTGGTCCGGGCCCATCAGGGTGACACTCCGAAAAAGCTGCCTACGAGGGTGCCGGATATCAGCGCCCAGCCATCGATCAGCACGAAAAGCATGATCTTGAACGGCAGTGAAATGATCATGGGCGACAACATCATCATACCCATCGACATCAGGACGCTCGCGACCACCAGATCGATGATCACGAACGGAATGAACACCAGAAACCCGATCTGGAAAGCGGTTTTGAGCTCACTGACCACAAAGGCCGGAATCAGCACGGTCAACGGGGTATCGGCCGGGTTGTCGATCGATTCGATACCGGCAATGCTGGCAAAGAGCGCAACGTCCGCTTCGCGCGTCTGCTTCAACATGAAATCCACGAGCGGTGCCTTGCCGTTCTCGAACGCCTCGGCTTCACTCATGGTGTCGGCAAGGTAGGGCTCGAGCCCCTCGACATAGGTGCGCTCCAACACCGGTGCCATGACAAAGATCGACAAAAAGAGTGCAAGGCCGAGAAGGATGTTGTTGGACGGCGTCTGTTGCGTACCGAGTGCCTGTCGCAGTATCGCCAGCACCACAATGATGCGTGTGAACGACGTCATCGCCAGCACCATGGCAGGCAACAGTGTCAGCGCGGTCATCAACACGAGAATCTGCAGAGACAATGACCAGGTCTGTCCCCCCTCACTGTCGTTTACCGTGAGAATCGGGAGCTCACCGGCGGCCTGCGCCGGCGCAATGCCGAGCAACACCAGCGTGAACACCAGCGTGAACACCAGAGCGATTGCGCGCACACTAGGACGCATTGCCAATCCCCCTGTCACTTATTCCGGTCTGACCCACTGCTCGGCGCAAAACACCGGAGAATCCGGGTTCGGCCGTGGTATCGAAATCCACCGGGTGTTCGAGAACATGCACCCGCTCTACGCGCCCGGGCGATACTCCGAGCACAATCTGTTCGTCCCCAACCTGCACCAGCACGAGCCGCTCACGTTGACCGAGCGCGAGCGCGTCGACAAAGCGGATCTGACGACCGGCGCCACGCGGCCCGGAACCCGCCCGGCGCATCAGGTAGAAGGCACCGAGAATGAGTCCGATCAGGAGCGCAAGCGAACCGAAGGTACGCCACAGTTGCTCGGCGCCGAGCGGATCAATCGCCGGCACAGCACTCTCCTCCGCCGAGACGGGTGTCACGGCAAGAATCGCGGGCAGCAGGGCTTGGACAAGGCTACGCATCACAGTGCTCAACGCAGCCGCTTCAACCGCTCGGCAGGGCTGACCACATCGGTCAAGCGCACACCGTACTTGTCGTCGACCTGCACCACTTCGCCGTGGGCCACAAGGGTACCGTTGACCATCACGTCGAGCGGCTCACCCGCCGCGCGATCGAGCTCTACAATGGAGCCCTTGTTCAACTTCAGCAATTCGCGGATAGACAGGCGCGAACGCCCCACTTCCAGTGACAGGGACAGCGGTACATCCAGGATGACGTCCAGATTGACATCGACTTCATCAGCCGAGAGCCCGCCTTCATTCGCGGCATCATCGACCAACTCGTCACCGGGTTCTTCCCCGGCGGTGTCGAGGTCAAAAGCTTCTTCAGACATGGTCAGACTCCACGGACCCTCGGCGGGTCAATTCGATTGGGGTGATTCGTTGGGCAGGCTGAGCCGAGTCGGCTCAGACGGATTGAGTTCGAGCACGCGGTCGGCAACGGTTTCGATACGCACCGCCACGTTGCCGCGCGTTTCGCCGTAGCGGCCTTGCAGAAAGAGCGCGCCCTCGACCAACAGATCGACGTGATCCGGCTCGTTGATCGCGAGCACATCGCCCACTTGCAGATTGCCAAGCTTGCGCACCGTGGTGTCCACTGTGCCCAGGCGCGCAATGATGCGAGCCTCGGCTCCCATGAGCTCACGGCGGAAGTCCTTCGCCCAGTCGGGGCTGGCGTTGAAGTCGGCGTCTTCCTGGATATCGGTCGCGAGTGCATCGCGCACGGGTTCGAGCATGGCGAGCGGCATGACAACGGCAAACTGCCCACTGCCCGCACCCTCGAGTGCGATGGTGAATTGCGAGACCACGACACGCTCACTGCGCTCGGTGATCACGACCATATTGGGGTTTGATTCGTGGCCCTGCAGCGCTGCCGTGATGGGCAGCACTTCACTCCAGGCACGCACGTATTCCGTGAGCGTCGTCTCAACCAGGCTTTGCGCAACGCGCACTTCTGTCGGCGTGAACTCCGCCATGGTCTCGGCCCGTGCGTGCGCACCGGACCCACCAAAGAGGGTATCGACAACGCGGAACAACAGATCCGCCGGCAACACCACGGTGCCCAGGCCCGGGAGCGGATCGAGGCGCATGGTGTTGAACGAGGTGGGTTCCGTGCAGCTCGCGAGGTACTCATCCAGCGTCGGGCAACTCGAGCCGTCAAAGCTCACATCGACACGGTGGCGCAGAAAGGCATAAAGGCTGTGCCGCAATTGCAGGGCGAATTTGGCGCTGACGCGGTCGAGCCCCGCCATCTTGAAAGCGCTGCCGCCGCGATCGGCAAGGTCAATGACCCGGCACGGACCGATCGGCTCATCGCCGAGGTCATCTTCTGCCACGTCCTCGAGCAGTGCGTCGATTTCGTCGTTGCTCAGCAACGCACCGTCTTCGCCCTCTGCCGACTCCCCATCCTCTGCAGACGCCGCCTCGGTCTCTACCGATTCGGCCTCATCAGATTCCGGTGTGGCGTCCTCCGACTCGGGGACATCTGGCTGTTCGTCTTCACTCATATCAGCGGACTACTGCAACAGAAACTTGGTGAAAAAGACCTTCTCGATCTTGATGTTCTGCCCGGCTTGCAAAAGGATGTCGTCGATCGCGGCCTGCAGGTCTTCGCGCAGTTGCTCGCGCCCATCGCGGTGCAACAGCTCTTCGAACTGACGATTGCTGATGGTGAGCAGGAGTTTGTTGCGCAACAGCGGGCGGTACTCCCGCAGGATCGCGTAGGAATCGCGCTCGAAAGACAGCGCCGACAGCGTCAGGTCGAGGTAGTGCGTGCCGTTCTCACCGGGAATGTTGACCGTGAAACTCGGGTCGAACTCGGTGTAATACGGCGTCGGAATCTCTTCCTCTTTTTCAACCTCCACCGTCTGCACCACCGTTCGGGTGCCAAAGGTGAAATGGTTGAATGCCGCGCCAGCGGCAAACGACACGGCGAAAAACAACGTAAAGAGCGCAAGCTTTGCCAGCTTGCGCCCGTTAGTCGGCTTGCCGGCCTCATCGCCGCCATCTTCGCCGCCGTTCTCTGATGTTTCGTCTTCGGCCATTGCTGGTCCCCAAAAGCCACTGACCTGGCGGCACGCTGCGATATCCTGTCGCTGCGGCCCTCGCACAGGCGTTGTGTTTCAAATCAGCAATTCGCGTGCCGCAGCCGACAGATTTTTTCCGTCCACTTTTCATGCACTTGCAAGGCCAACCACGCACGCGTCAGGTAACCGACGCAAGGGCAGCCGGTAATACGTCACCCCCGACTGCGTTTCCCGTACAGCTCTGCGACATCACCGCACAAAAAAAGGCCGCCCGGTGGGCGGCCTTCAGATCGGCGGGAAGCCGTCTCAGACGTAGAGGTTCAATCCCCCGGGCGTCGTATCGTGGTTCCCCGTGTCAGCATTGCGGGCTGACGATTCAGCATCCGGCGCACCCGACACGGCGTTGTCGGCGTTCAATGCTGTCGATGGCGCGTCTTCACGGCTGCCGGACTGACCGTCGGCGAGCTGGGCACCGGCTCGACGCGGGTCTTCGGCATCACCACCGGTCACTTCCAATTCCGCATTTTCAAGACCTGCACCAGCCATCAGCTCGCGCAACCGCGGTGCAGCCTGTTCCAGTGCTTCGCGGGTCAGGCCGTGGTCAGCCCGAATCTGCACAGTAGCCACCTCGTCCACCACTTCGACATGGACTTCCATCGGGCCGAGCTCAACCGGGTTGAGCTGGATGCGGGCACTTTGCGCGCCACCCTTTTGCGCTAACCATTGCAGACGGTAGTTCAAGGCCTCCGACCAATTCGGATCGTCTACCGGCGTGTCGATACTGAGTTCCGCCATCTCGGCGGGTGCATCCAATTGATCCAGCGCGCTGAGGTCATCCACCACAGCCGTGTTACGCGGTGTCAGGTCTACCGCCGATGTCAGAGTGTTCGGTGCATCCGGCATCGCCGTGGTGACGGCGCTTGCCTGCTGGGGGCGCGTGGTGACAGCCGGCGTCAGGCCGATCTGACCCGGTCCGTCCTCGAAGCCGCCCGAGGGATCAAACACGGCGGGTGCCTCGGCGGCGCCCTCGTCAACGGCAGCAGGTGCTGTCGCGGACAACGCATTCACCGTTGACTGGCCGGGCCTCGACGACGTGTTGCGCACATCCGGTGTGGGCATGCCGTTCGCCCTCGGGGACAAGGTTGCAAGGGTCGCAACCTCGACACCACTGACCACACGCTGGGTCACAGGCTGGTGTTCACCGTCCTCGGCCAGGGTCTCCGCGAGCGACACGTGCGGCATGGCATCAGCGGGTGCTTTCGAATCCGCAGCATCCGCCGTTACGCCAGGTGGCACCGGGCCCGCAGTCGGGGTTGGACGCTGGCCCAGTTCAGAGCCAGGCAACGCGTTGGCCAACTTGCGCATGTCCATTGCAGGCAGCGCAGTGGGAGATTCACCGTCCAGTGCGGGGCCCGTATCGGCCGCGGTGCTGGCCACGTCAGCGGGGAGTTCAAGCGTGCGAGCGCCTGGCAGTGCGACTGGCGAGTCGATCGATTCCGTCACGGCGCGCGGCACCATGCCAGGCGTCCCGACATCGACAGCCGGTATTGCAATCGGCTGTGTTTCGGTTGTCACGGACACCTCGACAGCAGTATCGGCGACGGGTTGTGTGAGCGGCATGAGCCCGCCGCGAGCGGCGAAATCGTGCACAACAGTATTCAGGGGATTGCCGGGCAACACGCCAATCGGATCGTCAAGCACAGCCCCGGTATCCAGCGAGTCATCGCGGGTTCGGGCGGCAAACAGATCGGCAAATCGGGGTGTTGCACCGGGCTTCTCCGGCATTTGCAGAGGCTGCAACATGCCCATGAAACCACTTCCTGCGGTAACAGCATCCATAATATAAACAAGACCTTAATATATTCGTAAGCACCGGATGCGCGTTTCGGTGTGTGCTGTCGTGACGGCATCACACGGTAGCGCGGCGGACCGGCCCCGGCAGGATTCCAACCTGCTCGGACTGAGAACAGTGCAATTGACGCGCCAGAAAATCGGCGCCGGGTTATCGGCCCGGTCGGGCGCGAACTTGAATCAATTCGTCCATCAACGATTGTTCGCGTCGGTCGGCCTGTTGAACCCGGTGTTTTTCCCGTTTGGCAATCAATGTCTCGAGCGCAAGCGACCGTGCCCTGCGTTCTGACAGCAACTGTTGCGCCCGCAGCACCGCGTCGCGCGCCGACTCGACCTGCCAGTCGAGCTGCGCCAGAGCCCGATCGAGATTTTCGACAAATTCCCGCAAGTGCATGAGACGCGCAAGACTCACTGACGTGCCGGGCCGGCTCGCCTGCAGCGCATAGTCATCCCGGAAGTGGCCCAGTTGCGTGCGCTGGTGTTCGGCGTCGTGCAGCATCCGCTGTTGGCGTTGCAGCGCATCGGCCGCATTCTGCGTGTGTTTCTTCGCCCGCTCGAGAATGTCCTGCCAGACGCCGTCTCGCACGATCTACCTACCCGGCTCGCGGCGCGTCTGCCACGTTCTCGTGCGATGCGGCAGAATCGGGTGCACCGCGGGTGGCCGGTGCGGCCAGCTGACAGGCCTCACCGACAGCCTGCACACTGGTCTCGAAGTCCACCGCCTCAGTCAGACCCTGCTGCAGACACGACTGCAGGGAGGGTTGAAGCGCGATGGCGCGATCGACCATCGGATCGGACCCCGCCTGATACGCACCCACCGAGATCAAATCCCGGTTGCGGTTGTAGGTGGCATGCGCCTGGCGGAAGGCCTGCGCCTGGCGGTGGTGATCGGGTGTCACGATCGCGTGCATCGCACGGCTGATCGAGGCGTCAAGATCAATCGCAGGGTAATGGCCGGACTCGGCAATCTCCCGGCTCAACACAATGTGGCCATCGAGGATAGCGCGGGCGGAATCCGCCACCGGGTCCATGACCTCATCCCCTTCGACCAGCACAGTGTAAAACGCGGTGATCGAACCGCCGTTGTCACGGTTGCCCGCCCGTTCGACCAAACGCGGAAGCTGCGCAAACACCGAAGGCGGGTAACCCCGCGTCGCGGGCATCTCGCCCGCGGCGAGTGCGATCTCACGCTGTGCCTGGGCGAAGCGGGTCAGGGAGTCCATGAGCAACAACACCGACTGCCCCTGATCACGAAAATACTCGGCGATACTGTTTGCAAGCAAGGCCCCGTGCAAGCGCATCAACGGCGTGTCATCCGCCGGTGCGGCAACTACCACCGCGCGCTGTCGCGCCTCGGGTCCGAGGCTCACATCGATGAACTCGACCACCTCGCGGCCCCGCTCGCCGATCAGGCCGATGACAATCACATCCGCCTGGGTGTGACGCGCCATCATGCCCAGCAGACTGCTCTTGCCGACACCGGCGCCTGCAAACAACCCGATGCGCTGGCCTTTGCCAATCGTCAACAGGCCGTTGATCGCGCGTACGCCGACATCCAACGGCTCCGATATCGGTGGCCGGTGAAGCGGGTTGATCGATTCGCCCTGAAGCGAAACCGACTCGCCCTGCGCTTCCAGTGGCAATCCGTCGAGCGGACGCCCCGCGCCGTCGATGATACGACCCAACAGGTGCTCACCCACTGAAAAACTTTCATGCTCGCGCAGCGGGATCACTCGCGCATTCGGCACAACACCGTGCAGGCGTTCAGCGGGCATCAGATAGATCTTGTC
>CALDHJ010000005.1 GCA_937941555.1 uncultured Granulosicoccaceae bacterium
GGGTCTCGTTTCGCTGTCGTTCTTGTTAATTCAAACACCTTCTTTTGATTTCTTGTGGGAACGGCGCGCTTTCTTGGCGTAACTGCCCACTTCTGGTCCACTCGGATCGGTAATATCCGAGGGCTTTGCACGATCCGCAAATTGAATGAAATCGTTCATTGTTTGAGTAAGTAGCGTGGCAGTTGTCGTGGCGGGCTTGTTGTCGCTGGGTGTCGAAATCGTGTGCCCCACGAGTTCTCTGGCGGCAAGCTGTACCTGGAACAGCGGGTATCCGCGGCGAATCCGAATTCTCGTGTTGGTTTCCAGAATTCGCAGGTTTGCAAAAATTGGCCAGGGTCCGTGCAAATCGGTTGCGACCATTCCTTCGAATATTTGAATGGGTTGCGGATTGACGATATTGGTCAGTGGCCTCACGACACAGTTGATGTCGGGCGCGGTTCGCGCCATAAAACCCGACCACATTTGAACGAAGCCCGGCACATGCAGCGATGAGCAGGCTGGGGGTATGAGCCCTTTGGCGGACGCCGGTGCGCGCTCGTCCCATTCGGTTTCCAGCGCGGTGAGCTGAAAGGAGTCGAGTGGCTCCCAGGCGTCGCCATCGAGCGAGAAGGTCACTTGCTTGCCGTCGAACAGGAAGTCGACATCGAACAACGGAAACACATACCAGCCATTGCCCGATGCGCGCGTCACCGCGTCGCAATACTGGTGCGCGGAAGCGGGCAACGTCCCTAATGCTGAGCGGTCTGCAGGCATCGGTTCGATGCAGTCTTCAAAACACCGAATAAATGAAATTGTCATCCTAACACCCCGGTTGTGCGTCCTGCGCTGGATGGTACCAACTCACGGACTCTCGTTGCATGACGCACCGACGCCAGTCTGCCTCATGTGCGCTGTGTGGGCGATTTGCCTTTTTGTATTTCCAAAATACACCGCACTGAAAAGCGCTGGGTTGTCCTGTGGCAACGTTGCGAACGCAGAGATCGCGCGGCTCTTTGGTAGTATCTGTAACGAATCGACACACAATGGCGGCTGTGCCTGACATGCCAATCTCCGTAGCGCGCTTTGCGCTCGAAACCGAGTCGCGTGACATGCCGTTTTCGGCGCGGCACGCGGCAGCCCGTTTGCTGCTCGACACCCTCGGCGTGCTGTGTGCGGCAACTCCGATGCGCGCCGGGTGCATAGCGCGGTCCACGGCGTTGGCGCTGTACGGATCGGCTGACCAGAGTGCTGTGGCCCGTATCCCGTTTGACGGGCGGCGGGCCAGTGTTGCGGGCGCGGCCTGGGCGGCCGCGAGTGCCACCGACAACCTCGACGCCCACGACGGCTACAACCCGACCAAGGGCCACATCGGGGTCGCTGTGGTGCCGGCGTTGTTGGCCATGGCGCAAACCGTTGCAAGGCCGTTGTCGGGTGCGGATGCGCTCGCGGCCCTGATTGTCGGTTACGAGGTAGCGGGTCGGGCCGGCATTGCGTTGCACAACACGGTTAGCGATTACCACACCTCCGGCGCCTGGAACGCGTTGGGGGTTGCGGCCCTGGCGGCGCGCCTCAAACAGCAATCTCAAACGGCCTTGCGTGAAGCCTTGGGCATTGCGGAGTTCCACGGACCGCGTAGCCAGATGATGCGCGAGATCGACAACCCGAGCATGTTGCATGACGGCTCGGGGCAGGGTGCCTTGATCGGGCTCTCGGCGTATGTAATGGCGGAAAACGGCTTTCTCGGCGCGCCAGCTATCACCGTGGAAGCCGACGACGTGCAGTCGATCTGGGCCGATCTTGGCGACGTCTGGCAGGTTGAGCGCCAGTACATCAAGCCCTATCCCATTTGCCGTTGGGCGCACGCCGCACTCGACGGCATGGCAGCCCTGGTGCGCGAACACGGTCTCTCGGTCGACGACATTGCCAGGGTCCGCGTCGAGACCTTCAACGAGGCGGCTCAGTTATTTGCCGGTATGCCGGAGACAACCTCCGAGGCCCAGTACAGCCTGCGCTTTGCCCTGGCGACACTTGTCGTGCACGGCGAAATCGGTCCGGCTCAAATCGACGGTGCAGCCTTGAGTGATCCGCGCGTGGCCGCATTGCTGGCGCGCATCGATGTCGCCGAACACGCGCGCTTCAGCACGCGCTTTCCGGCAGACCGCATGGCATCCGTGTCAGTTGAGACGCAAGCGGGTGCACACTTGAGCTCTGGTGATCTGCACGCGCGAGGTGGTCCGGAAGGGCCATTGAGTGAGAACGAAGTCTCTGAGAAATTTCACCGTTTTGCCGCGCCCGTGTTGGGCACGTCACGCGCGGAGGCGATCGAGCGTGCGACGCTCGCGCTGACCGACGACGACAGCACCTTTGATGGACTGCTGGACCTGGTGTTGGCACCGATCGGTGAGCCGCAGTGAACGCGCCACGGGTCCTGCTGCACACCAACGCGCTCGACGAGGCGATGGATGTCGTCAAGGCAGCGCACACGGATCTGGACGTTGTCGGGTGTGCGAGCCACACCGACCTTTCGGTGCAAATCGAGTCGCACCGGCCGGATGTCATCTACGGCGTGCGGTTCGACGATGGATCGGCCTTTCCGCGTGATGCCCTGTTAGCGGCGCCCGGATTGAAGTGGCTCGCTGTGGGCGGGTCCGGCACGGACCACCTCGGGCACTGGGACACCGACCGACTCGATGTCACCAACACAGCCGGCATTGCCGCCGACATGATGGCGCAATACACCCTTGGCACTTTGCTGTCTTTCACCTTGGACCTGCCTCGATTCCGCGAACTGCAGCGAGCGCGTGAGTGGGACCGCGGCGCCATGGTCGAGTCGATCGAGGACAAGCGCGTGTTGATTGTCGGGCTCGGTCACACCGGGCGCGCGGTGGCGGCGCGCTGCAAGGCGCTGGGCCTGGCTGTGACCGGGGTGCGGGCGCAACCCTGCGCAACCGAACACGTGGATGCGGTGCACCCGACCGAGGCGTTGCTCGGATTGATCCCCGAGGCCGATGTGATCGTGGTGTGCGTGCCGCGTCTGCCGCAGACGCTGGGCCTGATCGGGCCAGCGGCGTTCGGTGCGATGAAGCGCAGTGCGATCCTGATTGATGTGTCGCGCGGGGGCGTGACCGACGAGGCTGCTCTGCTCGAGGCCCTGACCGAGCGCCGTATCCGCGGTGCGGCCCTGGACGTGTTTGCGACCGAGCCGCTGCCGCGCGACCACCCGCTCTGGGCCTGCAACAACGCGATTGTCACGCCGCATTGCTCATCGGTATCAGCCGACTGGTCGCGCAAGTCGGTTCAGCATTTCTGCGACAACCTTGCGCGCTTTCGTTCCGGTGAACCGCTTACCAATGTAGTTGACCCGGTGCGCGGATACTGACTCTCTCAGTCGCCGATGAATCCGCCCGACTGACGCTGCCAGAGCGCAGCATAGTGCCCACCGGCATCGAGCAGTTCGGTGTGCGTGCCGGTCTCGACGATGCGGCCTGCGTCGATCACGACCAGTCGGTCCATCCGCGCGATGGTCGACAGGCGGTGTGCGATCGCGATCACGGTCTTGCCGTGCATGAGGCTGTCGAGGCTGCCGGTGATCGCGGCTTCGATTTCCGAGTCCAGCGCGGAGGTCGCTTCATCGAGAATCAGGATCGGTGCATCCTTGAGCAAGACTCGAGCGATCGCAATGCGCTGGCGTTGCCCGCCCGAGAGCTTGATGCCGCGCTCGCCGACATGGGCGTCAAGCCCCGTGCGGCCCTTGGCGTCGCGGAGCTCGCCGATGAAATCTGCCGCCTGGGCACGCTCGGCGGCGCGTAGAATGTCGTCGTCGGTGGCGCCAGGCCGGCCGTAGGCGATGTTGTCGGAAACGGAGCGGTGCAGGAGGGATGTGTCTTGCGTCACCACGCCGATGGCGGCGCGCAGGCTCTTCTGGCTCAACGCGCTGATCGGTTGATCGTCGATTCTGATGGTGCCCGCCTGCACGTCGAACAGACGCAACAACAAATTGACCAGGGTTGATTTTCCTGCACCGCTCGCCCCGACAAGACCGATACGCTCGCCGCCTGCGATGTGCAGATTGAAGTCCGAGAAGACCCCGGCCTGGCCCGGGTAGGCGAATTCGACAGCATCGAATCGAATCTCTCCGTGGCTGATCACCAGCTCGCGGGCATCGCTTGGGTCGGTGACCTCGTGGGGTTTTGCGAGCATCGTCATGCCGTCGTGTGTGGTGCCGATGTTCTCGAACAGGTGGTTGATCTCCCAACCAAACCAGTGCGACAT
>CALDHJ010000006.1 GCA_937941555.1 uncultured Granulosicoccaceae bacterium
AGTGCCGCGAGTTTGCCCGAGTCCACCTGCACCCGGCGCGCGACCAACGGCTCCAACACCGAGCGCCGCAGGGGCAGAGCCGGGTTGAAGGCCGCGCGCGGCTCCTGCATCACGAGCGCCGGGCGGCAGCGCGACACCGACTCTCCGTTCCAACGCACCTCGCCGCGCACCGCGTCGACCAGCCCCAGTACTGCCGAGAGCAAGGTGGATTTTCCCGCCCCGCTCTCGCCGACCACCGCGAGTGTCCGCCCGGGCGCGACCGCAAAAGACACGTCGGACAGCGCATCCAGCGCACCCCGCTTCACACACAGCCCATCCACCGTCAACAAGGCAGCGACACCCAGCTGCGGTGCGCCGCAAGCGACACAGCGGCCTGCGATTGCGGATGCGCAAGCAATTGTGCGGTCGGCGCGTCTTCGACCACCCGCCCGCCGTCCATCACCAACAACCGCTCGACGCGGCGCGCCGCAAGGCCGAGGTCGTGGGTGATCAGCAGCGCCGCCGTGTCGGTACCGTCGAGGGTGTTGTCGAGCAGGTCCATGGTGTCGGCCGCGACCACCGGGTCGAGAGCAGAGGTCGGCTCGTCGAGTACGATCAGCACCGGCGAACCGATCAGCGCCAGCGCGATCACGAATCGTTGTTGCATACCCCGGCTCCAGCCCCAGGGGCGTTTACAGAGGTCGCCGTGGCCAATCGCCAGCGCAGCAAAGAGCGCCTCGCGGCGCGCGCGGTCGTGGCTCAGGTCGAGCGCGCGCTCGGCCTCCTGCCAGTGGAAGTCCATGCTGCGCAACGGGTCGAGCGCATCATCCGGGCTCTGCGGCACGAAGGCCACACGCTCGCCACGCGCGCGCAACGCGTCGACAAGTGCATGCCCGAGCGTCGACTTGCCTGAGCCGGACGCACCGACAAGCCCCACCCGCTCAGCGGGCGAAAACTGCAGTGTGGTGTCGTGCAACACAATCCGGCCTGAGCGCACCGCACTCAGGCCGGAAACAGACAGAGCCATGGTCCAAAGTCTACTCTGCGAGGGTCGTCTCGTGCGTCACCCAGTAGGTCTCGGTCGGGTGTACGGCATAGCCGCTCAGACCCGCACGTGCCACATTGGTCTGGCTCACATGGAACACCGGAATCATGGCCGCGTCTTCGGCGATGATCATCTGGACCTTGTCGAAAATCGCCTTGCGGGCGTCGTGATTGAAGTTGGAGCGGCCATCGGCGAGCAACTGGTCGAGCTCGGGGTTGGCGTACTGACCGGCGTTGGAGCCGCCGTCGGACTTGAGCAGTGCCTCGAGCACCGCGCCCGGGTCGCCTTGCGGTGTCGTGACCCAAGCTTGCAGAAAGAGATCGGCCGAGCCGTCGGCAATGGCGTCGTTGCTCGCGCCGTACTCGCCCACTTTCACGGTGGAGGTCACGCCGATCGCCTGCAGGTAGGCCTGTGTGATCTCGGCGGTCGGCGGCAGCGCCGCACGGCCGGAGTAGGTCACGATGTCGATCTCGAGCGGCTCGCCGTCGAGCATCCAGCTGCCGCCTTCCTTGACCGCGCCCGCCTCGGCGAGCAGGGCCTCGGCTTGCGCCGGGTCGTAGACCGCCGGGATGTCGGCTGCCCAGCCCTTGCCATCGGGGAAGACCGTGCCGGCCGGCACGCCACCGACGCCCGAGAGCGCTGCATCCACGATACCCTGACGGTCGATCGCAAGCGACACCGCGCGGCGGATCAGCGGGTTGGCGAGCGGGCCGCTTGCGGCGTTAACGGTGTAGAAATACAAGCGCGCAGTCGGCGACGCAAAGCCTTGCGCGCCATCGGTCTGGATACGCTCGAAGTCGGTTTCGGGGTAGTTGATCACCATATCGACTTCACCCGCTTCGAAAGCGAGTGCTGCTGACGCCGGGTCACCGGCCACCACGATACGCACCTCGGAGAGGCCCGGTGCACCCTGGCGGTAGTCGGCGTTGGCCTCGGCACGGTAGAGCTGCTTCGGGACAGCTTCCTTGAAGACGTAGGGGCCGGTCGCATTGATCGGGAAAGCATCCGACGCCGGGCCGAGCACCGCAATGCCGGGCTCGGAAAGCGTCCACGGAAACGCCGCGTTCGGGCTGTTGGTCTCGAACACCACGACCGCATCGCCGTCGGCGCTGACGCTTGCAAGGTCGAGCAAGGCCGAAATGCGCGCATTGTGGCCGGGGGTATCCTCAATCGAAATGGCCGTGATCGCGTCAGCCACCGCTTGCGCCGTCACCGGGGTGCCGTCGTGAAACTGGACGCCGTCGCGCAAGTTCACGCGCCAGGTGGTGGGCGATGCTTGTTCAATGCCCTTGGCCACGCGCGGGTAGAGGTTCAGGTCGTAGTCGATACCCATCAGGGTCTCGGTGACGCCTGATTGATTCGACATCCAGCCGTTGTAGCCGGCACGCGGATCCGGGACTTCTTCGCCGGGCCCCCACGTCGTTGCGATAGTCAGGCTGGCGCTCAAGGCGACAGCCGGCAGAACGGATCCGACAGCGGCAACGGCAGCTGTGGTGAACCGAGCAAAGAAGGACATGTTGATTTTCCGAGTGGGTCTGTGTGAACGATGCGAGTTGAGGTGACCTCCCCGGTGCCAACAGCTAACCTGTACAGACAGCGCGTGCGATGCAGCCGCAGACTTGGCATCATTCACGTCGTTGCTGTTGGTTCGGGCCAGGGAGATCATCCGACTTCATGAAACTACGCGAGTTACATGATTCATGCAACATTATTTGTTACGTGAATAGCCCAGTGGCGGAAAACGGCCTTTGAAACGCAATGGCAGATTGGCGCTCGCGCTGCACACGCTCAGCCACATGGCACGCGACCCCGACAGCGTCCGTACCTCTTCGGATATTGCCGACCACGCCGGCACCAACCCGGTCGTCGTGCGGCGCGTGTTGGGCCGACTGCGGCAGGCCGGGCTGCTGATTTCCGAGAAAGGCCACGCCGGTGGCTGGCGACTGGCCCGCGCCCCCGAGGCCATCTCCCTCGCCGATGTCTACATCGCGCTCGATGAACGGCTGATCGCAAGCGATGCTGCAGAGGTCGACTCGCTGTGCGAGGTGGAAGACGCGCTGCACCGCAAGGTTGCGGCGGTCATGGAAGACATCGAGCAGAGCCTGATCGACCGATTGCGTGCCACAACCATCGCCGGCATCCACGACACGCAAGGCTGACGGCCTCGACTCGGTCCACTTCGCGGCCTGCGCTGTAGTCGGCGCGCACGACAACTCGGGGATGTTGAGGCGTCGGGTCCGCGGCGACAGTGTGGCCAAGCGTATCTCAGGGCGCGACCACGCGGTAGTTGAACCGGGCCGCACTGACGTTGTACCGCGACCCATCGTACTCATGCCATACGCCAAACATGTCCCCATCGGCGTTGGCACCGATGTCTCCGCCCAGCGCGCTGCCCGCATCGTGAGCCTCGATGACCAACGGGCTGTCCCAGCCAGCCCCGGGTGAGAACCAATTGGCGGCGATGTTGTACCGCGCGCCGTCGTACTCGCGCCACAAGGCAGCCGCGTGGCCATCGCTGCCCATGACCACTCGCGGATCCAGTGCATAGCCCGCATCGTTTGTTTCAATCAGTTCCGGCGTGCCCCAGCCCGATGCGGTATAGCGGTTGGCGAACACATTGTGGCGCGTACCGTCGTTCTGGCTCCACACCACCATGCCCGTGCCATCATCGGCCAATGCAACCTCGGGATTCTGCACCGATTCAGTCGTGTTGGATTCGATCAACTGTGCAGGCGACCAACCGTCCGTGGCATGTAAGTGCTGTGCCCAGGCATCAACATGAGACGCCGTGCCGGCGAGCCAGACAACCATCACGTTGCCGTTGTTGTCACGTGCCACGCGCGGCGTGTAGGTCTCGATTGAGCCATCGGCAACCACAGCAGGGCTTCCCCACCCCGCAGCTTGCGTGAAGTGATTGAACTGCACACCGTCTCCGTGTCGCCACACTGCAGTCGCATTGCCGGCTGAGTTCACGGCAACACGCGGATCCAATGCCGTTTCAACGCCATCGGATTCGATCATTTCGGCGCTGCCCCAACCGGATCCAACAGTGTATCGGTTTGCCCAGATATCAGATACCAACCCCGCCGAACGTCTCCAGACCACGACCGCGTTGCCCTGCGCATCCACCCCGACCTGAGGATCGTTGGACGACCCTGTTGTCGGTTCGATCGCCGACGCGCTGTCCCACCCGGTGCCGGGCGTGTACTGATTGGCCCAGATCGAATTCGCGCCCCCGTCTGTCTGACGCCACACCGCAACGGCATGCCCTGCCGCGTTGACACTCAAAGCAATGTCGGTCGCGTTACCCGCGTTGTTGTTTTCGAGTAGAGCCGGGGTTCCCCAGCCTGCGCCCGGACTGAAGTGATTGGCCATGACGTTGTAGTTGGAACCGTCCGTCTGCCGCCACACGGCTACCGCCTTGCCCGATGCGTCGACACCCACTTTGGCCGCCAATGCATGCCCGGTGTTGTCCGATTCGACAGCTTGAGCAGCGTCCCAGCCCGGACCGTCCGTGTAAAACGACCAGCTGAAGGTGTCGATGGGCTCCCCGTCCGTATCGGTAATCGCGTCGTGGAGAGTGGCGGTGTACTCCGTCGCTGGCAGGAGGCTCGCATCCGGGTCGAGCGTGGCGGTCTCCCCGTCAAACAGCACGGTGGCCGCAACCGGGCCATACGCTGATTCCAGTGTGAAGCTGTCTCCGGTCACGCTGTCCGAATGAATGCTGGCGTCGAAGCGTGCCGCCACGGACGCATCCATCGAAATACGGTTTTCAGTGTCGGACGGTGTAACGGAATCAACTGCCGGCGCTTTCGCCAACACGGGTGGTGCCGACAGGACCGCAGCGTCATCGCAGGAGACCAACGGGATCACCAAAGCAAGTGCCGTAACGGCACGCCCGTAATTATTCGAACTGAAACATGTTAGGCGGCGCACGCGATGTCTCCATGCCTGTAAAAAACACAGGAGACTCGTAGCAAGGGCGGTGCCTCAGCACAGCCAGTCGCCCCAGCCCACCTGGTGACACCGCAGGCCGCTCAGGGTGGTCACCTCGCTGCAGGCCGGTAAACGCATCGCATCAGGCCTTGTATTGCCCCAACATTACCGTTTGCCTTGAATCGGTATGATGACCGCAGCCGCGCGCCGAAACATCCGCGCGCCCAATACGCCAGACGCGCCTACTCGGCCTCGTTGTCGCTTTCCGAGCTGCGCATGGGGGGCGCTGCAATCCCGCGCACATTCCGGGTGCGCAGGTTCGGTTGCACCCGAGACACCTGCACTTCGCGCAGGACAATCAACAAGCCCGCAAGCACCGTAACCACCGAACCGGCCACCGTCATGGCGTCAATGGACTCGGCGAAGAAGACATAGCCGAACAGCACCGCCCACAAGAGCTGGCTGTACTGCATCGGCGCAATCAGTGCAGCCGGTGCCGACCGGTAGGCAACCAACAACAGATACTGCCCGATCATCGCCAGCACGCCCGTGACGCACATCAGGGCCAGGTCCTCAAGCGGCATCGGTTTGTAGACAAAAATCAAACCTACCCCCGCCACCAGAATATTGGCCAGCAGCGGAAATACCATCATGGTGGCCGCCTGCTCCTGACCCCCGATTCGGCGCGAGATCACGGCACCGAGCGCGATGTGAAAGGCTCCGACCAGGGCTGCCAAATGGCCCCAGTGCAAGGTCTCGACACTCGGGCGCAACACAATCAGCACACCGCACAAACCCAACACGATGGCGAAGCCACGGAAAAAATGGATGCGCTCTCCCAGCATCGGTATGGCGAGCAGAGATATCAGCAGCGGCGACATGAAGATCAGCACGTAGACCTGCACGAACGGCAGCACCGTGAACGCTGAGAAAACAAGGCACACGGCCGTGACAGCACAGTACGCTCGCAGCATCACCCAACCCGGGTTCTGCGGGCGCAAAGAGCGCTGAGTCTTGTCAAACACCTGCACCAATGAAAAGGGCACGTAGCCGAAGAGCATCGCAAAAAACAGCACCTGAAAGGCCGAGTACTCACCGAGCACCTTGACCAGGGCGTCTTGTGTGGAAAACACCGCAAAGCCAACCAGGGCGAAGACAACGCCGCGCAAAGGTGAGCTGCTGTGGGTGGTATCAGGCACGGGTGTCTCCGGTCTTCATCGTGTCGGCAAAGTGTAGTGCGGGTAGTCACAGCGCGGGACCGCCGTGTGCAACCGTCACCTGGCGAGCGGCGACAACGCGGCAAAACCATAATGCAATGGCGGCACCGACAACACAGGCAGCCAAAGGCTCGGGTCAGCTCAGTCGTCGTCTCGTCGAAGCGACACGGCCACATCGCCGTCCCCGTCGAGCCACGTCAACACGTCGATCGGCTGGCAACACACCTGGCAGTCTTCGATATAACGCTGTTCGGGCACGGATTCATCGACGATCAGGTGCAGCAATTCCCCGCAGTACGGGCAGCTCCTCACGTACTCGCCAGTTGCCATCGAGCTCAATTGCGCGATCCCGTGTCTCGACCGCCCACCGCCGGGCGCTTGGTTGGCGTATCCAGCGTGGGCACTGGTTGTCCGGACTGAAACGCACACAAAGCATTGTCGTCAATCCGCCCCATCACCGCATCCGCCACGATGCCGGCGTGCACCGGCACGAAAAACAGGGAATCGGGTGCTGCCAACAACCAGCAGCTCCGCTTGCCGTCCAGCGGTTGGTAGCACGGACTGCCATCGCGAAACCCAAGCGTGTCGGCGTGCCAGGTCTTCACGACCCGCAACCCGTCGAGGCCGCGGCAAAAAGCCGTTGCACGTGCCTGGATTCCTGCAACATCAACCTGCTCTCCCGGCCCCAGGCCACGGGTATCCAGATGAACCGAGCCATCCCCGGACTGGTTGAGTTGCGCCGTTGCAAATGGCAGGAACGGCATCAGGGCTTGCAGTTGAACGACACTGCCAGCGTGCACAACCAGCGCGGGCAGCAAGGCGCCATTTGGCGCCAGCTCACTGCCCGCGTGGCCACACGTCAACGCCACCCGACCGCACCCGACCGCGAGGTCCTGGGCCATGACCACCCACTCACCGCCTTGTTCACGCACCCACTGAACCCGGCAGTGTGGGCGGTAGTCCACACCGAGTCGGGCCAGACCGAAACCGAGAGCGCGCCGCAAGGCATGCGGGCTGATGCGCGCATCGTCCGCACAATAGCTCGCGCCTGCAATGCCGCTATCGAGCTGCGGTACCAGGCGGCGAAGCGCAGCAGCACCGAGCATTTCCGTGTCGATTGCTGCGCGATCGGCAACCCTGTTGGCCACCTGCAACGCCGCCGCACGCGCGTCCAGCGCCGCCGAATCGCGGCACAAGTACAAGCCACCGTCGCGGCGGTATTGGCTGTGGCAACCGGCAATGTCCGAGAGCTCGCCGTCAAAGTCGCTCCAGCTCTCAACGGCGAGCCGTGCAAGGTGGGCCGTGCCAGCGCCGGGCAGAATGGCCTGTTGCGCCAAGAGGGGCGCCACCGACGGCGCCAACTGGCCTAGGGGGTCCCGCGCATCGAGCAGTACGACGCGCGCACCGCGGCGCGCCAGCCCATAGGCGAGTGCGATGCCGGTCAGCCCCGCACCGACAACCGTTACGTCGGCGGCGAGCGCGGTCATGGACAGATGGCAGACAGTGACAACATACCGGCATTGTAGCGCGTGGCGGCCGCCATCCGGCGGCGCAGGCGTTGCATGCCGGTATAATGCAGGGTGAATTCTGCACCCAACCCGGAGAACTGGCGTGAGCCGAACGGTCCACATCCTCAATGGCCCCAACATCAACATGACCGGACGCCGTGACGCGTCACTCTACGGTGCGATGGGCTACGACGAACTCTGTCAGGCGCTGGTGCTGGAGGGCAAATCGCTGGAGCTGGATGTGATCATTCGGCAAAGCAACAGCGAGGGCGAACTGATTGGCTGGGTCCAACAACTCAGCGACCACAGCGAACCGCTGATACTCAATGCGGGCGGCTACACCCACACGTCGATAGCCCTGATGGATGCCCTCGCGTTGTGCAAAGCGCCCGTCGTCGAGGTACACATGTCCAATGTGCATGCTCGCGAGGAGTTCAGGCGACACAGCTTCGTGTCCCAGGTCGCTCGCGGCGTGATTGCCGGTTTCGGTGGTGAGAGCTACTCACTCGCCCTCGCCTGGGTAGCGCGGCAACCGAGTGAACCTGTGTTGCACCACGCGTAGTCGGTGTGCGCTCGGGGGCTGCGACTACACGCTATCCTACAAGCTCGTTCGCTTTCGAACTTGACGACACCCCACTCACCGACTGACGTCGTTGAGTGCCCAATCGTACGGGAGAAAATCGAGGTCGTACTCGGCGTCGCGAATCAACCGCTGCCCGGTGGCGTCGTCGGCCAGCACCATCGCATGCTTGGCAAAGAACGCATCGAGGTCTTCCCAGTCATCGCCGTACCAGTCAAAAATTTTCGACACTTCAAGGTCGTCACCGCTAAGGCGGTTGCGCGAGCGATCTGACAGAAAGCGCACCATGCTGTCCTCGAGCTGATTGTCGAGACGTTCAGGCACAAAGGCATCGGCGCGCAATGCCGGACACCCGATCGACGCACAGACAACGGCTGCATGAATACGCGGTTCGTCGAATACGCCTTCTTCGCGGATCATCTCGTGCTCGATCTCATCCAGTGTGCGCGGCTGACCCAGCAGTTTTCCGACTTCGAGTTTCCACGGGCTCTTGAACAAGCTCCCGATGTCCTTGATGGAATCGATTTCAGGGTATTCGGTCAGCACCAACTCGATGGTGTAAGCGTTGTAGGCGTTTATCAGAAAGGCAAGCTGTTCGTCTTTGCTCCACTTGCGGTAGGCGCGCGGCGTGACCGCGACCAACTCGTCGAGGTAGGCTGTGAGTGCCTCGTGGTCTTGCGCCATGCCTGCGTAATCGACCTCGGACGCCACCCCGTCGATCCATTTGACATGGGTTTCGAGCAGCGAATTCCAGGCTGAATGGGAATGGTCAAAGGCCTGTGCAACAGGGCTCAGAAGCGCGATGGAAATCAGCAGAATCAGTCGGCGCATCGTGACGGTCTCGAATCGATCAGGTGGTTACTGGGACAGAGCACAGCAGGATAAGTGCCCTGTCTCGGGGCGTATCCGAAATTGTGCGTACAAGGCTGTTATCGACACACACCGCGCAAACCAAAAAAAAAGGGAGCCCAGAGGCTCCCTTTTTCGAACACATTTGACGCCGGATCAGGCGTCAGCAGTATCCGCTGCAAGCGCCTTCATGCTCAGGCGAATGCGGCCTTGCTTGTCAACTTCGAGCACCTTGACCTTGACGGTCTGGCCTTCGGACAGTTCGTCCGCGACGTTCTGCACGCGCTCTTCGGAGATCTGTGAGATGTGCACCAGGCCGTCTTTGCCCGGGAGGATGTTGACGAAAGCGCCAAAGTCCATGATCCGGACGACTTTGCCCTCGTAGACACTCCCCACTTCCACATCAGCGGTGATCGATTCGATGCGCGACTTGGCATCTTCACCTGCCGTGCGGTCGACCGAGGCAATGCGAATCCAGCCATCGTCCTCGATATCGATCGAGGCACCGGTCTCTTCGGTAATGGCGCGGATAACCGCACCACCCTTGCCAATGACCGCTGCGATCTTCTCGGGGTCGATCTTGATCGAGAGGTAACGCGGCGCGAAATCGGAGAGCTCGGCGCGCGGAGCGTCGATGCAGGCATTCATCGCTTCGAGGATGTGCAAGCGACCGGCTTTGGCCTGCTCGAGAGCGGTTTGCATGATCTCGCGCGTGATGCCCTGGATCTTTATGTCCATCTGCAGCGCGGTGATGCCGGTCGCTGAACCCGCGACCTTGAAATCCATGTCGCCGAGATGGTCTTCGTCGCCGAGGATGTCGGAGAGCACAGCGTAGTTGTCACCCTCTTTCACCAGACCCATTGCGATGCCGGCAACCGGTGCCGTGATCGGGACACCGGCGTCCATGAGCGCAAGCGATGAGCCGCAGACCGAGGCCATTGAGCTCGAACCGTTCGACTCGGTGATCTCGGACACGAGGCGAATGGTGTACGGGAAGTCTTCCACTTTGGGCATGACCGCCATGACGCCGCGCTTGGCGAGCTTGCCGTGGCCGATCTCGCGACGCTTGGGCGAACCCATGAAGCCCGCTTCGCCGACGCAGTACGGCGGGAAGTTGTAGTGCAGCAGGAAGTTCTCTTTGTACTCGCCAGTCAGCGCATCGATGATTTGCGCGTCGCGGGCGGTACCGAGTGTCGCGGTGACGATGGCCTGGGTCTCGCCACGCGTGAACAACGCCGAACCGTGTGTGCGGTTCAGTAGGCCGGTCTGCATGGCAAGCGCACGCACGGTGTCGTGGGCACGGCCATCGATGCGCGGCTCGCCGGCGCTGACACGCGAGCGAACCGTGCTTTTCTCGATCGCCGAAAACGCGCCGCGGACGTCGTCTTCGCTGTACCCGTCATCGCTGACAACGGCCTCGATGGCCGCGTTGCGCAATGCAGAAAGCTTGTCCTGGCGTTCTGACTTGTCGACTGTGCGATAGGCTTCGCCCACGCCCTCTGCCACGACGGCCTTGACTGCGTCTTCGAGGCCCTGGTCCTTCTCGGGAGCACTCCACTCCCAGCGGGGCTGACCGGCTTCTGCGACCAGCTCTTTGATCGCGTTGACCGCAACCTGCATCTGCTCGTGGCCGTACATCACCGCGCCGAGCATGACCTCCTCAGAGAGCAGGTTCGCTTCGGACTCCACCATCAACACCGCGTCGGTGGTACCGGCGACTGTCAGCAGCAAGTCGGATGTGGCGAGTGCGGACTTGGTCGGGTTCAGGATGTAGTTGCCATCCTGATATCCAACACGGGCCGCGCCGATCGGGCCATCAAACGGGATGCCCGAGAGCGAAACCGCAGCCGAGGCGGCGAGCATCGCCAGCACTTCGGTACCGAGTTCAGGGTCGACCGACATCACGGTGATGATGACCTGGACTTCGTTTTTGAAGCCCTTGGGGAACAACGGTCGCAACGGGCGGTCGATCAGGCGGCTCGTGAGAACCTCCTCTTCGTTCGGCCGCGCTTCACGCTTGAAAAAACCGCCCGGGATCTTGCCCGCTGCGTAAGTTTTTTCCTGGTAGTTGATGGTGAGCGGGAAGAAATCCTGCCCGGGCTTTGCCTGGCGGCGCCCCACCACGGTGGCCAGCATCTGGGTATCTCCCATGCTGGCGAGCACGGCTGCGGAGGCCTGCCGGGCTATTTCACCGGTTTCCAGGGTGACGGTCTGGTCACCGAAACTGAAGCTTTTGGTCGCTTTTGACACGGTTGTTCCTGTGGTGTTGATTAACGGCGCAAGCCGAGCTTGGAGATGAGCGCCTGGTAGCGGCCCTGATCCTTACGCTTGAGGTAATCGAGCAGCTTGCGACGCTGGTTGAC
>CALDHJ010000007.1 GCA_937941555.1 uncultured Granulosicoccaceae bacterium
CACCCGATCGGCGGTCCCGACCGGGACGGTCGACTTGTCGATGATAATGCGGTGCTCGGTCATACGTGAGCCAATGGTGTCCGCCACGGCAAGCACGTACTGCATGTCCGCCGAGCCGTCTTCGCCCGGCGGGGTGCCGACGGCGATGAACTGGACCTGTGCGTGCGCAACCGCTTGATCCATGTCGGTTGTGAAGTTCAGGCGGCCCTGCTCGACATTGCGCGTTATGACCGCCTCCAGACCGGGTTCGAATATGGGAATGTCACCTTTTTTCAGGCGCTCCACTTTGTCGTTGTCCACGTCGACGCACAGCACGTTGTTGCCGACATCGGCCAGGCAGCAGCCGGTGACGAGGCCGACATAGCCCGATCCGTAAATAGTGATGTTCATAGTTAAGCCAAGTTATCCAGCATATTTGTTCGATACCGTCAGTGTAGTTGGCGGCAGATTGATCCGAGAATTGCACGATTTTCTCGCCAATTTCTCATCGGTGGCGGGTTGACAAGCCTCGGTTAGGCGCGGCAATTGCGTGCGCTGAAGCCAACGATGGCGGCACGTGGCTGCATTGTCTCAACCACACTATGAATCAACTCATTTACACGCACTTTCTGGCTGACTGGGTAGCATTGGGCGGCACCGGCGATACACCGCATTGCGGTGACGTCTTTGCACGGCTGGAGGCCGGATACGGAGAGCCCTGGCGGCAATTCCACGACGCCCGGCACGTGCTTGCGCTGCTCAGGAAAGTGGGCCAGGTGCAGTCGCTGGTTGAGGACCTGCCAGCGGTGCGAATGGCCGTGTGGTTCCACGATGTCATTCTCGAACCGGGCGACAGCGACAATGAACGGGCCAGCGCCAATTTGTGGCGTGAACTCGCGACCGGTCACCTTGTACCGTCTCAGATTGATAGTGTGGACAAATTGATCCTCGATACCCGCCACACCGTGGCACCTCACAGCCCTGACGGTGCGTTACTGGCGGACATCGACATCGCCGGACTGGGCGCGGATGCATCGGTATTCAGCAAGCAGAGCGAGATGGTGGCGGCGGAATTTCCCGCAGGTCGTCGGGCGCAATGCCTCAGCGCCCAACATGCATTCATGCAATGTCTGCTCGATCGCAAATGGGTCTACAACACAGCCCATTTTCGCGACAGGTTTGAGTCTCGCGCCCGAGACAATATTGGCCAGTTTTTGGCTGGCGGCCACGCTCAGGCAAGTTGACGAGGCATTGAGGCGAGGCACATGGCCTCGCACTGTGTCTGATCAGGCGGCGAGTGGGAACTGCCAGGCGTTCTGATCGCCTATGGCGAAAGACTCGTAGCACCCGTTGACGATTCGACCGTAGCGGTCGAGCTCGAAACAGTGCACCGCCTCCCAGGCGAGATCATCTGGTGCGTTGCCGCGCAGGTTCCAGCCCGTAGCATGTGCGTACAGTGTCTTGATCAATCCCCCGTGCACCACCGCACCCAGGTCGCTGTGTGTCGGCGCCGCTGCGAGCCAGGCCAGCACGCGGTGCAGCGCTTCGCGGCGGCTCTCCCCACCCGGAGGTCGGCGGTCCCAGCCGCGACCGACCAGCGCCTTGTCGATGTCGAGATCGAATTTGTTGCGGCCCTCCCACTCTCCGAAGGCGATTTCGATCAATGCGGATTCGACGTCGGCGTGCAGGTTCATGATCGACGCGGTTTCGCGGGCACGGTTCAACGGGCTTGAAAACCAACGAGCAGCGCGTTGTTCGTCAGACAGCTGGCGGCGGGCGACAACCTGTCGGCCAAAATCGCTGAGCTGAGTATCGGTATGCCCCTGAATACGGTGTCCTGCATTCCACTCAGTGGGCCCGTGCCGCACGAGGTAGAGGCGTCTTGCGTTTGCAGCCATGATCTCTCTGAGGCCCATTCGGACCGGCTGTGCCGCCTTGACTGGCGATCTGTTGTTTTCGACACCCAATCCGGCTCGGGTCGGGAGGCAATCACGCGCAGGTCCGTCTGCACAGCAGTAAAGCGCCAGCAATCCCGTCTGGTCTGTGCGGCGACGCGGTTATGGTCGCCCATTTGGCTTTACGTCTGAGTACTATCGGCGCCAATGCCCGGAAGCTTGACAGCGATCGCGACCGAGAGGGTAGGGCAACTGCCGTGACCAGCGTATTACACGTCGGTGAGTATGGCGAATGTGCGCCCGCGCGGGGGGCGTCTTAGCAGTTGTCGCGGTGATCAGGTCACAGGCGGGCTGATGCGCAGCATTTCCCGCTTGCCTGGCGGCCCTGGCAGGCGCTCGACCTGGCAACCGGTGGCTTCGAAGGCGCGCCGAACCCGTCCCTTGGCACAGTAGGTAACCAGCACCCCACCTGGTGCGAGGCACTGCGTCAACCGCTCGAGGAAGCCATCGCGCCAGAGCGATGGGGATGTTGCCGGACTGAACGCGTCGTGGAACACGACGTCATAGCGTTGGTAGTGCCATGCTGTGGTGTCGGCGTCTCCGAGTAGCAGTCTGACGTCCAGCGCGCCGCACCGTGCGCTGACAGCGCCCGAAGTGCGTGATTCAGCTGCCGCAAGCGCAGTGTGCAAAGGCGCAGCGCAATCGGGATGTGCAAGCCAGCTGGCATGGTCAAGGGCGCTGAAGTCGGCTGCACTGATCAAGTGGTTCTCAAGCCCCGTGTAGTGCACGCGACACTGCGATGTGACTGCGAGGTCGGCGGCCAACAGGCAATTCAGGCCGGTACCGAATCCGACTTCGAGAATCTTCACCTCGGATGCATCGGCATACCGGCGTTGCAGCTGGCTTGCGTCGATAAAGACGTGCCGTGATTCCGTGAGCGCGCCGTGCCGAGAGTGGAAGCTCTCCCCGTCGACGTGTTTGAGTGTGCGACTGCCGTCGGCCGTTGTGACAATGCGTTCAGTCAGGGCGAGCGGTCCGAAGTACCGGAGCGCTTTCCTTGATGAATCGCTCCAGGGTCAGGTGGTAGTTTCGTGAACTGACCGGCATCGGGACGCGCGCACCCGCCATGTAACTGATCAGATTCCGTCCGTCTCGAATGAGTTTGAGGCAGAAATGGTAGTGCGGCTTCAGCTCGGACCAGGCTGAGCAAGCGTGAGCGGGTTCGAACTGTTCGAGGTGTTCGCTGGCGGCGACGAATCGCGGCCAGATCGTGAAGAAATCGGGATCGCCCTTGCTTGTCTCCGTGTGTGCACGAGCCGACGCGGAAAATGCTCTGAGCAATGGCGCGAGTTCTTGCAGGTTTGCCTCGTCGACAAAAGCGGCTCGCATCGCGTCAACCGTCGCTTCGATGCTCCGCATCGTCTGGGCAATTTTCAGGTAGCGTTGGTTGTAGAAGTTCGCGATCGACATCGTGTATGCCTTGCAGGGTTCGCCCCAGAGTTCGTCGATACCCTCTTCGCCGCTGTAGTGCCGGACTTGCTTTCCGAGCTCCATGGCTTCAGAGAAACAGGCGCTGCACTCTCGCATCAGTCCGTCTTCGCGAGAGAGCGTGACCCCTCGCCGATCCAGATCAACGACACTGGTGAAAATATCTGTCGCGCGGTTGAACAGGGCGCCGGCCAGCATGGCGGCATTGACACGTTTGCGGTCGGGATCTGTCTCCTGTTCGTGCGCCCGTCGCGCGGCGTCGAGGTTGCGTCCGGGGGTATTGATGCCGGCTTCTGTGTGGTGAAACGCCCGCCGAGTAAGACTGATGATCAGCGCACGGTGATTCGCGGGCGTTTCCTCGGGCGGCTCGTAGTAGCGAATCCAGAAACCGTCAACGAAAATCCGACGTGTGCCGTTGTCGTCGTGAATGTCGCCGTCGGATGGGGTGTCTGATGTCATGCGCAAGAGCGGGTCAGTGTCGAGCGAGGGCAGTGTATCACCGAGTCTCTCGAGGCAGTGAGGCTGTCTGCACCGGTTGTCGGCATGCGGGGTGGGGATGGATGTAGCAGCTCTACGGACTGGGTGCGGGTCAACATGCGCGACGGTGCCATCAACATGGTCGTTCTGCGAGAAATGCGGCGCGGCGAGGGGCGGGTAGACCCTCGATTGTCAAGGTCTGATCAGAGGGGTCCAATGCCTGGTCGTGCGACTCGAAGCGCATCCAGTCGGTCGTCCGCTGCTCTGATGCGGTAGTCAGGGATTCATCCACGCACCGAACCTGGGTGAAGCCGGCCCGGCGCAGCCAGTGCTCCATCGCCAAGGTGCTTGGCAGAAACCAGACATTTCGCATGCGCGCGTAGCGCGCCTGAGGGACCAGTACCGTATTTTTGTCGCCGTCGACGACAAGGGTTTCGAGCAACAGCTCGCCGCCCGGACGCAAACAGCGGTGTAGCAGTGCGAGGTGATCGAAAGGCGACTTGCGGTGGTACAACACCCCCATCGACATCACGGTGTCGAAACTGGCCGGGCAGGTCGACAGCGCTGTGTCCGGCACGGGTAGCAAGTGGGCCGGGCTTGCGCCATAGAGCCGTTTCAACAGGGCGAACTGCACGTTGAAAAGGGGAGATGGATCAATTCCAAGTGCAAGTCTGGCGCCTTCCCCGAGAAGTCTGAAACAGAAGTAGCCGTTGCCACAGCCGACGTCGAGTACGCGCCGTCCGGCAAGCGGGCTTACGGTGTCGCGAAGACGTGACCATTTGTAGTCGGATCGCCATTCGGCATCGATGTGAATACCACTGACGTCGAATGGCCCCTTGCGCCAGGGATGTAACGCGGCGAGGCAGGACTCGATTCGCGCCAGCGCATCGGGATCTGCCGTCAATTCCACGCGCGGTGCGTCACGGCAATAGTCGACAGTGCCGGGCGATACTGCGGGCAGCGTGTCAATCGCGTTCATCCAACGCGGCAAATCGCCAAAGCGGACAGGATCGAGATCGCATTGACCGCTTTCTCGGAGTGCTGTGAGCCAGGGCAGCAGCGGGTCGGCGGGTGGTATCTCTGATTGCAGATGGTGCCAGTCGATCATCGAATTGCGACCAGTGACATGAAATTGAAGCACTGAAACCAGACTTCGCAACTGCGGTACCCGGCAGCACGCAAGCGTTGGCGATGAATGTCAAGCGTCTCGGGGTGCATGACCTGTTCGAGAGCGCTGCGCTTCTGACTGATTTCGAGGTCGCTGTATCCCTGTCGGCGTTTGAACTCGTGGTGCATGTCGGTGTGCAATTGTTGTTGGTGAGCGTCATCGAAGCGGATTTTCTCGGACAACACCAACGCCCCGCCGAGCCTCGTGGCCTTGGCGATCCGGCTGATGAGGGGGGCGCGTTGCTCAGTCGGGATGAATTGCAACGTGAAATTCAGCGCGAAGAACGCCGCTGGTTCGAACGTGGTGGCGGCGACATCGCCCTCGATCAGCGCGACGTCACAGCCAGATGCCTGTTTTGCGAGGTTCGCGCGACACTGCTCGATCATGGGAGCCGAGGTATCAATGCCGATCAACCGGGTCGTGTGTGGCAGGTGTTGGCGCATCGAGAACAGGCTCGCGCCGGTGGAACAGCCGAGGTCGTAGACCGCATCCTGCGCACCGGCGAATCGAGCGGCCAGTTGCCCAGTCAGTGCGATCACGCTCGCGTAGCCGGGTCCGGAGCGCTCGATCATGTCATCGAATACTTGTACGACGGCCTCATTGAAACTGAAGTCGGGGACGGATCCGATTGGAGAGGCGTAGTAACGGTCGCGTTTGGACATGGTCAAATAATCAGTGTCGGTGGCTTGCGTCAACCCGGTGGTCGCCAGTGGACGGCGTCCGCCAGCTGCAGGGTGTCGGTTCGGTTGAGCGTGTGGACGGCATCGATATCACTGGCCCAGGGCGTGTAGGACGCGACCTGTGTTTCGCGGTACGCGGTCTCGTCGAGTTGTTCTACGCGATTGATTTGCAAACCATAGCCATAGTGGCGGCTGCAGTTTTGCGAAGGCCGGTAGAGCACACCCTCGCGCTCGAAGAAATTGCCCGCCGGTCGTGCAGAGCGGACATCCGTGCAGACCGGGTTGGCACGGTGTGGCGTCCAGGGACCGAGCGGCGAATCGGCGTGCCAGAGGTGCAGGAAGACGTTGGGACTTGATCCCTCGAACTGTTGCACCGTGGCAAAAAGCCACCACTTGGCGTTGTGAAATACCAGTGTCCCGTCGTAGACCGCGAGGCCGCTCAGCGCGTTGTGTGTCCAGGTCCACTCGTGGGGCCACGCGGTAGAGCGGTAGATCTGCAAACTCTTGTCCTCGCCACTCTCGGGCATCATGTACCACTCGCCGTCGTGTTCGAAGACGTTGGGGTAGGACAGGTGATAGGGCTTTTTGAGAATGGTGACGGGTGGCGATGACTGGCCGCTGTCGTCAAGCGTCATGACCGCGAGGTGCCCGCGACGCGGTGTGAAGGTCGCCTCCTCAATGAACACATGGCGTTGACCATCGCGTTCGACAACAAAAGGGTCCGCCCAGAATATATCGCGAGGCGGCAACAGGCGCCGCCACGCCGAAAACCCGATATTGGTGGCATCTTCGTCGCCTGCGCGCCAGATCAAGATCCATTGACGCAGCGATTTACGCCGTGCCATTTTTCGAATAACGCCTTTGGCAAAGTGCCATGGCGCGCGCACCAGTGCCGACCATGCGCTAGCTGGCCCGGTCGAATTTGACGGGATGTTTGTGAAATCCGGCTCTGTGCGTTCGACGCCTGTGGTTTGCGTCAATGCCCGATGGAGCAGCTCCGCGCCCGCCCAGAGCGCTGCATTGCGGGTACGCCCGACCGAGACTGGGTCAGTGCATTCAGTCGCTTGCATGACCGGCTTCGCGGTGCCGGTTGCGTCGGTTGCGATGACCCGCAGTCCCACCATTGGCTGCGAGTCGAGACACTCCCAGAATCCTACCGGCGTCGAGCGCCAATCGCCGTCAGCGTTGGGTTGCAATGACAAGACAGGCACATCGAGCCGTTTTGCTACGTGATGGTCCGCAGTGCTGTCGAGACTTAACACGAATCCGCCTGCTGTCGACTCGATGGGGGTCGAGCTGTCCACCGCTTGCGTAACGGCGAACAATCCGGCGAGTCCCGAACCGTCGTCGACGGTAGCGCTGGCAGTATCAGCGCCCGGAAACAGTTTGCTGTCGAGTTTTGTTACCAGCGCATGCCAGCGGTTGTCGGCCGCGGTGTGTCGTGGGCTGTCGAGCTGCAACCGGTGCAGCTCGATGTCCTCTTCTCGCAGACGGGTGAGTAACTCGAACGCCCACCGCGGGATTCCGTGTCGTCCCGTGACGACCCGTAGCGGTGTTCCGGGTGTGACAGTCATGGACATGGACCGACGCCTCCGTGTAGTCGGGCACGTTGCGTGTTGCCCTGGGCCCGATTCTTTCGTGTCTCTGAGCGGTGCCGCAGGCGCGTGTGGCCGGTGATGTTCATGTCATGTGAGCCATGAGGATGCAGTTTCAGCTTAGCAGTGCGGTTGCGTGGTGCGACGCGTATCCCGCGATGGACTGCGCGAGGGGATGTGCAAGAGGCTATCAGCCCGAGGCAATCAGCCGGAGCCTATCCGCCAATCGGATTGGCGGCACGCCCGATGAGCGACGTCAGCGACTTGGTATCCATCAGCGTGTCGAGTTCCGTCAGGTTCTCGGCGGCGCTGAGCGATTCGAAATCGAACAGTGAGCTGTCCACGAGGTGAGAGGGCACGGCGTGTTGCAGGGCGGTAAATACGGTCGCTGTGCGACCGGGGCTCTGGGCCTCCCAGCGTTGCAGCATGGCCTTGATCGCTACGCGCTGCAGGTTGTCCTGGGTGCCGCAGAGGTTACAGGGAATGATCGGAAACTCGCGTGCGCGGGCATAGCGCTCGATGTCGCATTCCGCCGCGTAGGCGAGCGGGCGGATCACCACGTGTTCGCGGTTGTCAGAAAGCAGTTTCGGCGGCATCGCCTTGAGCCGCCCACCGTGAAAAAGGTTGAGGAAGAAGGTCTCGAGGATGTCATCGCGGTGGTGGCCCAACGCGATCTTGTTGGCGTTCAGTTCCCGGGCGACGCGATAGATGATGCCGCGCCGCAGCCGCGAACACAGTGAACAGGTTGTCTTGCCCTCTGGAATCTTGTCGGTGACGATGCTGTAGGTGTCTTCGGTTTCGATGTGGTACTCGTAGCCGTTGTCGCTGAGCCATGTCGGCAAGACATCAACCGGAAAGCCGGGCTGGCGCTGATCGAGATTCATCGGAATCAGCTCGAAGTGGATAGGCGCCCGTTTGCGCAGACGCTCGAGGATGTCGAGCATCGTGTAGCTGTCCTTGCCACCGCTGAGGCAAACGAGCACCCGGTCGCCGTCTTCGATCATGTTGAAGTCGCCAATGGCGCGACCGGTATCGCGTTCCAGTTGGCGCTGCAGTCGTTTAAAGTTGGTGCTCGAAGCGTGAGAGGACATGGTGTTGCGCAGCATCTGTATCAGTGGAGTATACGACGAGCCGTCGATCAGGCCGAATCCCGGAGTCTGTCGGCTCGTTGCATATGCCAGCATGCAGGCGGCCGAGCGGGCATCGGCGTGAGCATTAGACCGTTTCAGGAAACAGACCGCGCGTCGGTCATCGCGCTTTGGCAACGCTGCGGTCTGACCCGCCCGTGGAACGACCCTGATGCCGATATCGACCGAAAGCTCGGTGTGCAGCGTGAGTGGTTCGTGGTTCATGAAATGAATGCAGCCATAGTCGGCAGCGCCATGATCGGCTACGACGGCCACCGGGGCTGGATGAACTACCTTGCCGTTGACCCCGAACACCAGGGGCATGGAATCGGCCGTGCGTTGGTGGAATATGCCGAAGCGGGGTTGCGCGCGGCAGGCTGCCCGAAACTCAATCTGCAAGTCCGAGAGGGTAATGACGCGGCGCTTGCCTTCTATGGATCGCTCGGGTTCGAGACCGACGCGGCCGTCAGTCTGGGCAAACGCCTGATTGACGACGAGGGACAGGCCTGAGAGTTCGTTTGCCTCAGAAGACCGTGCGAGCAGCGATCAGGCGTCGAAGACGACGTCCAGCAGGTGTTGAGCGCCGAGGCGCGGGCTCATTGCCTGCGTTGCCACGGCGGATTCGATGCGTTCCACAGCGGTCTCGTCGGCCTGTCGCGCGCGTGATCGCAAGGCGGTGTCGAGTTGTTGCCACAGCCAGCCGATGCGCTGCTCTGCCCGCCGGCGGGCCAAGCCACCGCATTCCTCTTGAACACTGAAAAACCGTTCAACATGTTCCCAGAGGGTGTCGAGCCCGTCACCGGTCAGTGCCGAGCAGGTCATCACCGGCACGGTCCAATTCGGGTCGCGTGGACGCAAGGTGTGCAGCGCCGCTTGGTAATCGCGAGCGGCGTGCTCTGCGGTCACCCGAGTGTCGCCATCTGCCTTGTTGACGGTGACAATGTCGGCCATCTCGACAATGCCTTTCTTGATGCCCTGCAGGTCGTCGCCCGCGCCGGGCAACATCATCAACACGAAGCAATCGGTCATCTCACTGACGAGGGTTTCGGACTGGCCGACCCCGACCGTCTCGACGATCACGGTACTGAATCCGGCCGCCTCGACGAGGGCGATGGTGTCGGCCGTGGCGCTGGCGACACCGCCGAGTTGCCGGCCGGCGGGAGAGGGTCGAATGAAGGCATTCGGGTGGGCAGTGAGTTGGCCCATGCGTGTCTTGTCGCCGAGAATACTGCCACCGGTTCGCTGACTCGACGGGTCGACCGCCAGCACGGCTACCTGCTCGCCGCGGTCGCAGAGCCGGGTGCCGAGCGACTCGATCAGTGAACTCTTGCCGACACCCGGCACACCGGACAATCCGACTCGACGCGCAGGCCGCGCGCTCGGGAGCAAGGCGTCGAGCAGCGTGGCGGCACGACGCTGGTGGTCGGGATGGTGAGATTCAATGAGCGTGATCGCTCGCGCAAGTGTTGGCCTGTCACCGTCGAGGACGCCGGCGACCAAGGCTTCATCCGAGAGCGAGTTGGCGTTGCCCACTGCCGTCAGTGGCCAACGTTTCGGGCTATGGCATCCACCAGTTCGACCGCCGCGTCTGCGATGACGGTGCCGGGTGGGTAGACGGCCGTCGCACCCGCGTCGAGCAGGGCGGGTATGTCCTGCGGTGGCACGACACCCCCGACGACAATGAGTATGTCGGGGCGGCCGTGTTGGTCCAGAGCCTCGCGCAAGGCCGGCACCAGTGTCAGGTGCCCAGCGGCGAGTGAACTCGCGCCAACAACATGCACATCGTTCTCGACCGCCTGGCGTGCGGCCTCGTCCGGGGTTTGAAACAGCGGCCCTATGTCGACGTCGAAGCCGAGGTCGGCGAAAGCGCTTGCGATCACCTTCTGACCGCGGTCGTGCCCGTCCTGACCCATCTTGGCGATGAGGATTCGCGGCTGCCGCCCCTCGGCATTGGCAAACGCCTTGATGTGGTTTTCCGTGTTTGAAACCATCTCGCTATGTTCTCCCAGCGCTGCGCGGTAGACGCCATTGATGCTGCGAATGTCGGCAACGTGGCGACCAAAGACCTGCTCCAGCGCATCGGACATCTCACCAACGGTTGCGCCGGCCCGCGCCGCGTCGACGGCGTGGGCAAGCAGATTGCCGGAACCGCTGGCGGCGTCGCGCAGCGCGTTCAGAGCCGCTTCCAGTGCTTCGCTATTGCGTTCGCGTTTCAATCGATCGAGCTTGGCCAACTGCTGCGCGCGTACTTCGGCGTTGTCGACCACGCGCACGTCCGGCGGTGCATCGTCCGCGACGCGGTGGGTGTTCACCCCGACTACCGTTTGCTCGCCGCTGTCGATGCGCGCCTGCGTGCGCGCAGCGGCGGCTTCGATGCGCATCTTCGGGATGCCGCGTTCGATGGCGCGGGCCATACCACCCTCGGATTCGATTTCCCGCAAGTGCGCGCGCGCCTTGTCGGCCAGTTCGGCTGTGAGCTTTTCGACGTAGTAGCTACCACCCCAGGGATCAATGTGGTCGCACAACCCGGCTTCCTGTTGCAGGAAGAGCTGTGTGTCACGTGCGATGCGGGCCGAGAAATCGGTTGGTAGCGCGAGTGCTTCGTCGAGTGAGTTGGTGTGGAGCGATTGAGTGCCGCCGTGGGTTGCCGCCATTGCCTCGATGGCGGTTCGTACGATGTTGTTGTTGACGTCCTGTGCGGTCAGACTCCAGCCCGAGGTCTGACAGTGGGTGCGCAACATCGACGATTTCGGGTTCTTCGGTTCGAAGGGTTGCAGCAATTCGTGCCACAGCACGCGCGCGGCGCGCATCTTGGCTATCTCCATGAAGTAGTTCATGCCGATCGCCCAGAAAAATGACAAGCGTGGCGCGAATCGATCGACGTCTAGACCGGCACTGATGCCAGTTCGCACGTATTCGACGCCGTCGGCGAGCGTGTAGGCGAGTTCGAGATCCGCAGTCGCCCCAGCTTCCTGCATGTGGTAGCCGGAAATGGAGATGCTGTTGAACTTCGGCATCTCCTTGGAGGTGTAGGCAAAGATGTCTGCGATGATCCGCATCGAGGGTGCGGGTGGATAGATGTAGGTGTTGCGGACCATGAACTCCTTGAGGATATCGTTCTGGATCGTGCCGCTGAGCTGCGCAGGGGCAACCCCTTGTTCTTCGCCGGCGACAATGAACAACGCAAGGATCGGCAGTACGGCGCCGTTCATGGTCATCGACACGCTCATCTGATCGAGCGGAATGCCGTCGAACAGTTCACGCATATCGAGAATCGAATCGATGGCGACGCCGGCCATGCCGACGTCGCCGACTACGCGCGGGTGGTCGGAGTCGTAGCCACGGTGGGTCGCGAGATCGAAGGCGACCGACAAGCCCTTCTGCCCGGCAGCCAGGTTGCGGCGGTAGAAGGCGTTGCTCTCACTCGCCGTGGAAAATCCGGCGTACTGCCTGAGCGTCCAGGGTCGCTGTGCGTACATGGTGGGGTAGGGGCCACGCAAGTAGGGCGCAACACCCGGGTAGCTGGCAAGGTTGTCCAGGCCGTTGAGGTCGGCGTTGCTATAGCAACTGGCGATCGACAGCCCCTCGGGCGAGTCGGTCCATGTTGTCTCGGGAACTGCGCCGGAGGCCGTGCCGGCTATCAGTTCAAGGCCCGCGAAATTCGGAATCATGACACCCCCAGATGCCGGTGCAGGTCTTCGAGAAAGTCGACCGCGTCGAGTCCCGCGCGAATGACGCTGTGCGCGCCGCTGGCGAGCAGCGGCGCCGCGGCGTCTTCCGGTGTGCCGGCAAGGTAGACGCGCGTCGCGCCGGACTGAAGCAGGCCGCGTATGCGCTCAGCAACTTCTGCTGTGTAGTCGCCATCACCACCGCACAAGATCACCACACGTGCGCCCTCGGAATCGTCTGTTGTGCCGACCAGGCCGCCTGCGGCGAGCAGATTCTGACAAAAGGCCACGCGATGGCCGGTTGCTGCGGTTGAGCTCAGTGACGACAAGTGTACCGTCGGGGCGGGCGAGGCCACCCGTGCCCGCAGCCCGTCAAATGGGTCGGATAGCGTGATGGGTGCGCAGGCTATGGGGCCGCTTGAGGTGCTGGATTGTTCGATGTTGCGCGCGCCCTCGGGATCGGGGTAGAGGTTTACGCCGGTCAACACCTGTCGCCGATGCCGCACAGCACCGAGTAATTCGTCGGCGTGCGTACGCAGTGTGGCGGTGACCGTGCCGTCGCCAATTGCGGTTGCGATGCCACCGTCGCTCTCCAGTTGTGTGAACCGGTCCCAGGCGCGCTGCAGGAGTTGGTCTGTCATTGCTTCAAACTGGTCGGCCCCGCCGCTCGGGTCTTGTACCTGATGCAAGCCTGACTCCTCTCTGAGAATCAGCTGGGTGTTGCGTGCGAGACGGCGTGATTCGATGCTGTCAGTGTCGTCGTGTGTGCGAGTGAACACGGTTTGCGCGCCGCCCAGCGCAGCTGCTACCGTGGCGGCAGTAGTGCGCAGGGTGTTGACCCAGGGGGCGGTGCGCGAAAATTCGCGTGTGGCGGGTTGGGCGTGGAGTCGCACGTGGCGGGCCGCATTGGCGTCGCCGCAGTGCGTGCAAATGGCGGCGAGGCCGGCTCGAAGCGCGCGGAGTTTGGCGATATTCAAAACCAGATCGCGTCCGACCGCTGGTCGCATCACGGTCAGCTTTGCGCAGTCTTCAACCGACACCGACGCACTATCTAATGCGCGCAGCCACGCGACAAAGGTTGAGAACATCAACGCGAGTTCGAGCGCTTCGGACGCGCCGGAGGCATGGTAGCGCGCGCCGTGACAGGCAACGACTCGGTGGCCGAGCGTGTTGCCAAGTGCCGAGTCCATGAGGGGTTCAACCGTGCTGAGCAACGCCTTCTCGTCGACCGGTTTGCCCGTTGACAGCGCCTTCGCGAATGGGTCGATATTGGCGTTGACGCAGGTTTCGGGGTTGTGGGTGAATACGCGGGATGCAAAGTCTGCATCACCACACAGGTCGATGGCGGCCTGTGAGCCGACGGCGCTGATGGTCGATGCGAGTTCGGAGTCTTGCGGGCAACTCTGCTGGAGTTGCCAAGCTTGCGTTCCCGCCGCCATTTCGGCTTGCAACACTTCCAGCCTATCGGCGTTGCCGTCGACCTGCCAGATTTGACCGATCAGCCAGGCTTCTGATTCCGCGTGTGATCCCCGGCGCAGATCCCCTTGGCCGGGGTGGCGTCGATCGCGTGTGCTATGAGGTTGCAAGGCATCGAGGGTTAGTCCGTCGGCGTAGTGTCGGGTCATCACGCGCCGTTCATCAGCGCCACGCAAGGCCGCGTCCAACGCACTGCGCCAGGCACCGTGGCTCGTTGAATTGATCCCTTGCGTCATACACGTTCCCCCGTCGTCTGTGTCCATGTTATCGGAAGCACCGCGCGCTTATCGACTGGAAATATCCTGCATTCAGTGGCTTTTGACATCTGGATGGCGGTCCACATCGACCTGTTCATCGGACCTGGCCACAGTCGGCTCGTCCGATCATTTGACCAGGCAGCAGACAACTGACAAGAGGGAATTGATTCGCGGGCGAATGCCCGCGTGGCGTGCGAAGCGCGGGATCAGTTTTCGTATTCCCTGAGATCTTCGATAACCTTGCCGTCGTTGGGTAAGGTGCCGACGGGCGAGACCATCACGTTTCCTTGCAATTTCAGGTGTGCTTTGACGGCTTGCTGCAATGCGCCAATGTCGGATTCGTCGCCTTCCAGGTGTACGGTCATTTCGTCTTGTTCCCCCTGTCGGGACACCGAGACGCGCGCTTTTTCGATGCCGTCACAGGCTTTGACCAGTAGCGCCACTTGTTCCGGTCGGACGAACATGCCCTTGATCTTGGTGGTCTGGTCTGCCCGCCCCATCCAACCTTTGATTCGATTGTTGGTACGGCCGCACGCACTCGTACCCGGCAACACCGCGGAGAGATCACCGGTTGCGAAACGGATCAGTGGATAGTCCGGGTTCAGCGTAGTCACCACGACTTCGCCGACCTCTCCGTCGGCAACCGGATCGCCGGTGCCGGGTCGGACGATTTCGACAATCGCTCCTTCATCGATAACCATGCCGTCAAGCGCATCGGTCTCGTAGGCAATGTTGCCGAGATCGGCTGTGGCGTAACACTGGCGGCAGGTGATGCCACGGTCCTGGTAGTACTGGCGCAGGCTCGGAAACAGCGCTCCGCCACCCACTGCAGCGCGGGTGATACGGCTCAGATCAATACCGGCAGCGTCTGCCGATTCGAGAATGACCTTGAGGTAGTCGGGGGTGCCGGCGTAGGCGCTCACACGCGCTCGCGATGCGGCTTGGACTTGCAACTCTGTCTGACCGACTCCAGCCGGCAGTACTGCGGCGTTAACGGCACGTGCGGCGTTTTCGAACATCATGCCCGCGGGCGTCAGGTGATAGGAGAAGCAGTTCTGAACGACGTCTCCCTGACCGATGCCACTGGCGTGCAGGAATCGCGCAAGTCGCCACCAGTCCGGGCTGGTCATGCCGGGTTCGTAGATCGGTCCCGGGCTTTGAAAAATATGGCAGTACTGACCGAGTTCGTGACTGGCAAACCCCCCGAACGGGGGCTCGAGTTCTTGCGCCGCAACCAACACGGATTTTCGCAAGACCGGCAGCGCCGCCAGATCTGCAACGGTACAGATGGTGTCCGCGTCGACATCGGCCAAATGAGCCATGCCGCCCGTGGTTGCCTGTGCGCGCGCAACCTGATTGGGCAGCTGCACCCGCAAGGCGTGCTCGCGCTCGTCAGCGCTGCGTGTCTCCAGATCGTCGTAGTAGGTCATCAGCTCAGCCAGCGTTTGCGTCGGCGATAGCTGCGAACGTCGCGAAAGGACTTTCGGCCGCCTTCTGACATGCCGAGATAGAACTCTTTGACGTCCGGGTTCTCGCGCAGCTGTTCTGCCGGACCGTCCATGACCACTCGACCTGACTCCAGGATGTAGCCGTAGTGGGCAAAGCGCAGTGCGACGTTGGTATTCTGCTCGGCGAGCAGAAATGACACGCCTTCCTTCTCGTTGAGATCCTTGACGATGTTGAAAATCTCTTCGACCAACTGCGGCGCGAGTCCCATGGAGGGTTCGTCGAGCAGTACGGTTTCAGGTCGGGACATGAGTGCTCGGCCGATGGCGCACATTTGCTGCTCACCGCCCGAGGTGTACCCGGCCTGCGATTTCCGGCGTTCCTTGAGACGCGGAAAATAGGTATAGACCATCTCGAGGTCCTGAGTCACCGAGCCCTTGCCATCGCGGCGGGTGTAGGCGCCGGTCAACAAATTTTCCTCGACAGTCAAGTGCTCGAAACAGTGGCGCCCTTCCATGACCTGAATGACCCCACGCCGAACCAGCTCGGCCGGGTTGAGGTGGGCTATGGGGTCGCCTCGGTATTCGATGCTGCCTTTGGTCACCTCGCCGCGTTCACTTTGCAACAGCGTCGAGATGGCTTTGAGTGTTGTCGTCTTGCCGGCGCCGTTGCCGCCGAGCAGTGCGGTGATGCCGCCTTTGGGCACGCTCAGACTGACGCCCTTGAGCACCAGAATGACGTGGTTGTAAATCACCTCGATATTGTTGACTGCCAATAAGGTGTCGGCAGAGGTGTCTTTTTCAGCCGCTTGCATGCGCGCAACCTGTTCGTTGGTAGGGAAAAGCCGGTGCGTGCAATAGCACGCACCGGCCGACTGTCAGCAGACCGGGGTCAGCTGCAGCTGCGAGCCTCGATGCCGCTTTCTGCTGCATAGGCCGCAGCATCTTCATCGATCAGCGCGCCGATCACTTCCATGTCGGACGGGCCGAACTCGGTGATCATGCTCCACTTCTTGGCAGACGCATCCCACTGCTGTACCGCGCCGAGACCCGGGCCACCGTGGTTCTCGCATGACACAGCGAACTCCGGTCCGAAGTTGGGCAGACCGAGTGATTCCATCTTGGCCGCATCGATCTCGAGGGCTTCCATGCCATCACGCATCATGGCTGGTGTGATGTCGGCAGTGCCGTGAATGCCCTGAGCGGTGCGCGCGGCCTCGACTGCCAGCATCGCGGCGTACATGCCACGGTTGTACAACACGGTACCGATCTGGTCGCCGGTACCTGCCGCTTTGCCGGCGTCAACGACGTATTCCTGGATGTCGGCGAACACCGGTGCACCTGCACCCGCATTGTGGAAGGTCAGGGCCTTGTAGCCGTTGGCGCCGTCGCCGGCCGGAATCACGTCGTTCTCAGATCCTGACCACCAGATGCCGATGAAGTTTTCCATCGGGAAGCGAATGTTCGCAGCTTCCTGAATGGCAACCTGGTTCATCACACCCCAACCCCACATGAGGACGTAGTCCGGACGCTCGCGGCGGATCTGAAGCCACTGTGACTTCTGCTCCTGGCCCGGGTGGTCAACCGGAATCGGCATGAAGTCGAAACCGTGTTTCTCGGAGAGCTCTTCGAGCGTGCGAATGGGCTCTTTGCCGTAGGCCGAGTTGTGGTAGACCAGCGCGACTTTTTTGCCAGCGATGTCGTTGCCGTTGAGCTCGAGCAGGTGGTTCACACCAACCGAGGCGCCGTTCCAGTAGTTGACCGGGTAGTTGAAAACCCACTCGAAGATCGAACCCTTGGCAGCGGACGTGCGGCCGTAGCCCATCGAGTGAATCGGGATGCCGTCAGCAGTGGCTTTCGGAATCAGCTGGTAGGTGATGCCGGTCGAGAGTGGCTGGTACACCAGTGAGCCTTCGCCCTTGGTCGACTCGTAGCACTCCACACCTTTTTGTGTGTTGTAACCGGTCTCGCACTCGATCATCTTGATCATCGCGCCGCCGACGCCGCCATCGCGCTCGTTGATCAGCGTGAAGTAGTCGGCGTAGCCGTCTGCGAAGGGAATGCCGTTGGCAGCATAGGGCCCCGTGCGGTAGCTGAGCGACGGGAACACCAGATCGGCGGCCGCCTGTCCGGCAGCCAGTGTGCCCAGAAGGGCCATTGCTGCAAGTCGTGTCATTTTCATTGTGTCATCCTCATCAGGGTGAAAGGGTGGTGCCGTTACCGTTGGCCGCACCGATTGGTTTCCGGCTGCCCGCTAGTGCGGGAACGGCCAGAGGCGGAGCTTGTCTTTGGTCAGTCGCCACAACTGCGCGAGACCGTGAGGCTCCAGGATCAGAAAGGCGACGATCAAACCGCCGACAATCATGAATTCGAAATGCGCTGCGATGTCGGTGGCCCAGCCGAAGCCGCCCACCATGACATTCTTGAGCAGCACCGGCATCAGGACCAGAAAGGCGGCGCCGAGAAAGCTGCCGAGAATCGATCCGAGACCGCCGATGATGATCATGAACAGCACCAGGAAGCTTTGGGTGATGCTGAAGGCTTCGCCCACTTCCACGGCACCGAGGTAGACGGTGAAGAAGAGTGCGCCCGAGACACCGACGTAAAAGGATGAAATCGCAAACGCCGACAACTTTGTTTTCAACGGGTTGACGCCGATGATCTCGGCCGCGATGTCCATGTCGCGAATCGCCATCCACGACCGCCCGCTGCGTCCGCGCGTAAGGTTGCGGGCCATCCACGCCAACAGCACCACGAAGAACAGGCAGAAGAGGTATTTGGCCCAGGCCTCGGCGTTGGGCCCGGTGACCGCAATGCCGAACACCGTGCGCTCGGCCGCATTGATCTGGCCGGATGCCGAGTAGTTGTAGAACCAGGCTTGCTTGTTGAACAGCCACACCAGGAAGAACTGCGCTGCGAGGGTGGCAACCGCGAGGTAGAACCCCTTGATCCGAAGCGACGGCAAACCGAACAGGATGCCAACGGCCGCGGTGATCAACCCGGCGAGCAGGATGATCAGCACGATGCTCATACCAGGGAAGGCGGTCATGAGCTTGTAGCTTGCGAATGCCC
>CALDHJ010000008.1 GCA_937941555.1 uncultured Granulosicoccaceae bacterium
CTGCGAGCCCACCTCCCGCTCGCCCGAAACACCTTCAAGGCGCCAACCGCTCCGCCATGGCTACGGTGTAAGTGCGGCCCTGCTTGATCTTCTTGTGGTTGCCGAAGACCTCGCCAAACGCCCGCGCAATGAACTGACGCAAGCCATTGATCACCACGACGTAGAACCGACCGCCCACCGGCATGCGGTCAAGTGCATCGTAAAAATACAGATAAAACAATTCGTTACCGACTTTTGCTGGCAAATTGGAAGCAATCAGGTCGAATCGCTCGTCACCCACTGCGCTGAATCCGTTGCTCAACAACACCTCGACGTTGTCGATACCGTTCAAGGACGCATTGCGCCGTGTGTAGTCGACGGCGACGAAGTCCTTGTCCAGCAGCACAGTTCGGCCTTGCGGGGCCTGTTTGGCCAGACACAAGCCCAACGGCCCGTAGCCACAACCGAGATCCAGACAGTTGTCTGACGCTGACACATCCATGTGATCGAGCAGCAGGCGGCTGCCCTCGTCGATGGCCTTGGGTGAGAACAGCCCCCAGGTGGTGTCGAAGCGCATCGGGTGACCACAGAGTTCGGTCTCGAGCCGCAGGTCGTGGCGCAAGTGTCTGAGGGCGTCGGGCAGCGGCATGGTCTCGGTGTCCTTGGACAGGCTACAGTTGACTGGCGGTCAGCAGACCTTGGGTCGGCGCACGCGAATCGGTTAAATTGGCTGGATTCGCGCCACATTCCGGATCGGCAACGGATCGCCGATCCCTCAGATTAGTGTACTTCAGAGGATTATCTTGCATGCGAATCATATTGTTGGGTGGACCCGGTGCCGGCAAAGGCACACAAGCACAGTTTATCTGCGAAACCCTGGGCATCCCTCAGATCTCCACGGGTGACATGCTGCGCGCCGCGGTCAAGGCCGGTACACCACTCGGTGTCGAGGCCAAGAAGATCATGGACGCCGGCGGATTGGTGTCGGACGACATCATCGTGGGCCTCGTGAAAGAACGCCTGCAAGAACCCGACTGTGAAAAAGGCTGTCTGTTCGACGGCTTCCCGCGCACCATTGCTCAGGCGGACGCCCTCGCAGAGGCCGAGATCGCGATCGATCACGTTGTGGAAATTGCCGTGGACGACGACGAGATCGTCAAGCGCATGGGCGGGCGCCGTGTGCACCCGGGTTCCGGTCGCACTTACCACATCGCGTTCAATCCTCCGAAACAGGAAGGCATTGACGACGTGACCGGTGAGGCGTTGATTCAACGCGACGACGACCAGGAAGACACCGTTCGTCAGCGCCTGGCGGTCTACCACGAACAGACCGCGCCGCTGATCGCATACTACAGCGATCGCGCAGCGAGCAGCGATCAGGGCTATACACGTGTCGACGGCGTTCAGCCGGTCGATACCGTGCGCGACACCATCCACGCCGCGCTCAAAGGCTGACGCAGCAAACCGTCCGGGCGCAGACGCCACCGCGCCCGGCGGTCTAAACCGACAGCACCGGTAGGTCGCAACCCGCAGGATTATCCCAGCCGACTCTCAGCTTCCACGCTGGCTTGCAGTCCGACCGAAATATCGGGGTATCGCAAGCCGCCAAGCAGCGTCTGCAACCGCTTCGCCGGCACCCGTCGCGACTCGCCAAAGCCCGCCCGCAACGCCGGCACAGCACTCGCGTCGTCGGTCTCCGGCAACCGCTGCCGTCCCGTGGCGTCAGCCAGCAGGTGATAGAAATCCGTCACCGTCCGTGGCGAGCCGTCTGCCACATCCAGCGTACCGTCCAAACCCGCTGCATCGTGCAAAGCCGACACCAGATCGTCGATGTGGATCCGGTTGCTGACCGGCGCGAGCGCCGGGGACAACACCGGCTGCCCACTTTCGAGCCGCCGCACCGGCAGGCGGCCAGGACCGTAGATGCCCGCCACGCGCAAGACCGCCAGCGGGCGTCGCCAGCGGGCACAGGCAGCGCGCCACACCGCTTCAGACGCCACACGCCGCCGGCCGCGCGCCGTGCCCGGTTTGACTGCCGACTGCTCATAGACCTCGGCGCCCTCACAATCGCCGTACACGCCCGTGGTCGAGACCAGGATCGCCGCACGCGACGGAGGCTGCGGATCCAATGCAGCAATCAGCGCTTCGCTGCGTGGATCGGTTTCACCATCGGGTGGGGGGGGCGCGAGGTAATAGACCACATCGTGCCTCGGTAGGTCCGCCATCTGGCTGTTGTCGAGATCGATTGCGAGCGACGGGGCCCCGGCCACCGCTCGCCCGCTTCGTGTCGTCACCGTCACGCACACGCCCCGCTCTCGCAACACGGCAGCGAGCCGCTCTCCGGCATAGCCGCCGCCGACGATCAGCGCATGCTCCCCGGCGCACAGCTCCCGCTTCATGCACCCCGCCCTGCACGCTGCCGCAACACGCCCTGCCGCGGCGCAAAGAGAAAGGCCAGCACAAAGAAAAACAGCAGCCAGAGCACCACGGTCGGCGCTGGGGCACTGTCGATCTGAAAGCTCGAGAGCACACCCAGCACCGTCGCGAGCACCGCTGTCAGGGGCGCAATCACAAGCATTCGGCTCAACCGTGTTGTCAACAAATACGCGATAGCGCCCGGCGCAATCAACAATGCAATTGACAGAATCAACCCGACGGCCTTCAAAGCGGCCACAATCGTCAAGGACAACAACACCAACAATCCATAATGCAACAACGTCACCGGCACACCAACTGCGCGCGCGTGCTGGCTGTCAAAGGCGTAGAGCATCAGATCACGTCGACGCAACAACACGAGCGACGCCACGACAACCGCGATCACACTCGACTGGATCATGTCGTCGGTGCCGACACCGAGCATGTCACCAAAGAGAATATGGTTCAGGTGCACGTCCGATTCGATGCGGGTGTACATGACAAGCCCGAGCGCGAACATTCCGGAAAACACTACCCCCATGACCGTGTCCTCCTTGACCCGGCAGCGCTCCGAGATGAACCCGACCGACACCGCGCAAACCATACCCGCAGCAAAGGCGCCGAGCGCCAGCGGTGCGCCGAGCAGATAGGCCAACACGATACCGGGCAAGACCCCGTGCGCGACCGCGTCTCCCATCAGCGACCAGCCCTTGAGCACGAGGTAGGCAGACAGGAGTCCGGCCGACACGGCGACCAGGCAACCGACCATCAGCGCGTGGCGGATGAAGGCGAAACTCAGGGGTTCCAGCAACCAGGTCTCGATCATGCTCGCACCCCATCGACCTGACCCCGCCGTCTCGCGGCGAGCAAGCCGTGGCGGGGGGCAGCAACAAAGGCTGCGAGAAACAGAGCCGTCTGCAACACCACAATCACCCCGCCGGTGCTGCCATTGAGGTAGTAGCTCAGGTAGACCCCGACCAGGCTCGTGGACGCACCGAGCACCGTGCTGAGTATCAGCAACCGCGAAAAGCGATCGGTCAGCAGGTAAGCTGTCGCACCCGGCGTCACCACCAATGCAATCACCAAAAACGCCCCGACGGTCATCAACGCCGTCACCGCACACGCACTGAGCAAGCTGAAGAAAATCAGCTTTAGTCGTCGCGGGTTGAGCCCCACGGTGCGCGCGTGGGCCTCGTCGAAAAACACCACGAGCAGCTCGCGCCAGCGCGCGAGCAACACCGTCATCGCAATCACACTGATGATCAACAGTTGGGTCGAGTCCTCCGGTGCAATAGCCAACACATTGCCGAACACGATGGTTTGCACATCGACTGACGTCGGCGACAAGGACACCATGAAGAGGCCTGCGCCAAAAAAACCGGTGAAGATCAGTCCGATCACGGCGTCCTGTTTGAGCCGGCTGCGTTGGTTGATGAACAGCATCGCCCCGGCCGCGAGAAAGCCCGCAGCAAAGGCACCAAGCGAGTACGGCAAGCCGAGGATGTAGGCGCCTGCCACCCCCGGTACCACCGAGTGAGACAACGCGTCACCGATCAGGGACCAGCCCTTGAGCATCAGGTAGGCCGACAGGAACCCGCAAACTGCGCCGACCAGCGCACAGCACCACAGCGCCGTGCGCATGAACTGGTAGCCAAAGGGCTCGACAAGCAGTTCGATCACGGCGGCGGCCGCTCGTCCGGTGGGGTGTCGTCTGCCTCGTCGTCGTAGAAGACCACTGGTCGCTCGTCGTCGGTGATCACCGTCACACTGCGTGGGTCGTCGTCATCATGCAAGGCCGACCCGCCGAGCACGAACCGCCGAAGCACGCCGCCGAAGGCTTTCTCGAGATTATCACGCGTGAACACCGTCTCGGTCGGACCGGCCGCGAGCACGGTGCGGTTCACGAGAATCACCTGGCCGCAGAACTCCGGCACCGATCCCAGGTTGTGTGTGGACACCAGCATCAGGCGCCCCTCCTCGCGCAGGTCATGCATCAGCGACACGATCGCTTCCTCGGTGTTCACATCGACACCGGTGAAAGGTTATCGAGCAGAATCACATCGCTGTTTTGTGCGAGCGCGCGCGCAAGAAACACGCGTTTCTTCTGGCCACCGGACAGCTCGCCAATCT
>CALDHJ010000009.1 GCA_937941555.1 uncultured Granulosicoccaceae bacterium
GTGATTTCAAAACACAGGGTGTTGTTGTCGAAGTCGTGGCGGTTCATCTCGCCCGAGATGAAATCGAGCAGGGTGGGATCGCTTAGCGACGACCCTGAGAGATTTACGCCGAACTCGAATCCCTTGTCGTGCCGCGCGCGACCGGCGAGCGCCAAGGCGTGGTGTATGACCCATCGGTCGATCTTGCTCGTAAGGCCGTAGCGCTCGGCCGCACCCAGAAATCGCCCGGGGCTGATCACCTTGCCGTCCGGGTCGAGCATGCGCAGCAGCAATTCGTGGTGCAAACGACCGCCGGCACGTGCCTTGGCGTTGATGGCAACGATGGGCTGTGCATAGAGGCAGAAGCGGTCGTGTTCGAGAGCGTGGTGCAGCACGTTCACCATCTGCATGGTGCCGTGCTTGCGAGCAGCTTCGGAGTCGCCGCTGCCGTAGATGAACACGTCCCAGTGTGGGGAGTCTTTGGCAGTATGGCAGGCGACATCTGCGCGCTGCATGAGCTCCATGGCGCTGGTGGCGTCAGCCAACACCGGTGTGACACCGATACATGCCCGCACATCGTAGCGTTTGCCACTCCACTCGAATTTGAAGGCGCAGAGTGATGTGATGATGTTGTCGGCTATGCGTTTTGCCCGCACGAGGTCGGTGTCGCGCAGCAGCACACCGAACTCGTCACCGCCGAGGCGTCCGAGCTCGTCATGCGGTTGCAGGTGACGCTGGATGAGTGGGGTGATCTGAGTCAGCAATGCATCCCCGGCAAAGTGACCCACGCCATCGTTGATCAATTTGAAATCATCGAGGTCAATTTGCATGAGGACTTGATCGTGGCCCTCGATCTGCGCTTTGCGCAATGCACTCTCAAGCGTGCTGATGAATTGCTGTCGGTTGATCAGCGCAGTCACCGGATCGTGGGTTGCCTGGTGCATCAGCTGGTCGGTGATCCGGTGTTGCAATGTGACGTCACTGAGCGTGACGGCTGCACCGATGGGTGTTCCGCTGCGGTCGAGCACACTACTCAGGGTGAGGTGTACTCGACGGACCGAGGTTGCACCTTTGCGCCCGGGTACGGTGCTGTCTCGGCTGTTGCCGGTCTGGTCGGTGGCGAACACGCTGTCGTCTGAATTGATCGTCAGAAGACAGTCGACTTGTATGCTCGGCACGGCGCGTTTGAGGTAGGTGTGCAGGTCGAATGGCTGACCGCTGCCGGCGTCTCTGAGGTTGCAGGCGGCGACCAGCGGCAGATCGATCGCGTTTGCGAGGTCTATCCCGAGCAGTCGCTCTGCGGCCGGGTTCATGTGTCGAATGCCCCCGTCCGTGTCGAGCGATATGACCGCTTCGCCGATCGCGCGGAGGGTCTGCAACGCGCGCTGTTCTTGGCTGGTCGGCAGCGCACTCATCGCGTCGGTGCCAAGCGCTGTGTCAACCACGACGCTTGCGTAGCCGGTTGTCATGTCGCCATTGATGAGTGGGCTGCCAACAAAGCAACAGTTTATGCGTTGGCCATTGCGCTCGATAGCGAGCGAGCGGACTACCGCCGCGTTGCGGCGTCTGACCTCGTGTTCGGCTGTGTGCAAGGCCTCGATGGCGCTCGGCAACAGGGTGGCGTCCTCTTCAATGCCATCGAGCTGTGTCTGGTCTTCTTCGTCGCAGTCGTCGAAGAGAATGCGAAAGCTGTCGTTGGCCTCAAGCAGGTTGCCGCGTTCATCTCGCACTGCGACTGCCGCCGGTATGTTGGCCAGCTGGGCAATGAGGTTGTCTGACACCTGTGCGCGTACGTCGGTGGCGAGGTGGTTCAGTGCTCCGATCAGTGCTGCAGTCTCGGCGGCCGCAGCCTGTCCGCTCGGGTCGATTTCGACGTGGTCGAAAAACGCGCTGAGCCAGCCGACAGGTTGACCCTCTGGGGACAACACGGGAACGCTCATGCCGGCGACGGCGCCGGTTGCAGCGATTTGGGACACGGCGGGTAACGGCGCGCGGTCGGCGTTGTACAGCCTGGACTCGTTGGATGGCGGCGGGAGGGTGAAATTGAGTGCAGCATGCGGGTCGTTGACAGCTTGCCAAGCAGCCTTGAGCTCGGACTCCATCCCGTTGTCGCTGATGTGGATGCAGACCAGGCGCGCGCCAATGCGCACGCTGAGTGCGTGGCACAGGCCCGCCCACTGGCCGAGAGCCCGATCCGGTTTGGGCTCGTTCGTCTGCTTGTGAGGCGCCGGGCGTGGTGAGCGACGGCGGAACAGCACGGCGACTGTGGCGCCCAGCATCAACCCGATCACCAGTGCCGATGCGAGGCCAGGTGAGAGCAGCGACTGGACCGACGCCTCTGCTGGCAGCGCCGATTCGGCGCGGGCATGCTGACCCGCGAAGGCGAGGCAGGCCCCGAATGTGCTCAGCAAAGGCAGTGTTCTGAACAAGGGCGTCCCGCTCCGGTGGTGTCGTGGTGCTACGGCTCTCGTGCTCCGTGCAGAGTGCCTGATGAGCAACGGAGAAGTGTGGCGCGTCGGCGGCTTCGTGTGCTGTGCTTGACGTGCCACATATTTGGCTCGATTGCGCCGCACGCCTGCTCTATAATTGCGCGATGATTTGCCCGTTTGCAGACCCGGAAGGATAACGGATTTGGCCTGAAGGGTCACCTGCCATTCTGCCGGTGTCTGTGTGTCGTTCGCATCGGCATTGTCCGGGAACGGCCTGTGAAATTGCTCGCCACAGGGCGCTGAAATTGTGTGGTCGCAGACCCGTTGTCTGTGCCGCCCGCGTGTTTGATATCCGAATTGGAACCTCATCATGAAGAAAACCATGCTTGCACTAGCAGCGGCGTCGCTGTTCTCGGCCGGCAGTGCCCTGGCGGCAGATCCGGTCGCTGGCAAAACCAAATTCGAAACCTGTCTCGGGTGCCACGGTACAAGTAAGTGGGTCAACACCTACCCGACCTACCTCGTGCCCAAGCTTGCCGGTCAACACGCCGATTACCTTGTCGCAGCCCTCAAGGCCTACCGTGACGGCACCCGTACGCACGCGACCATGCGGGCCAATGCCGGTTCGCTCACTGACGAAGACATCGCCGACATCGCGGCGTTCTTGTCCGAACTGAAACCTTGAGTCGAGCCATAGTCATGAAAACACTTCTGCAATCAGCCGCTCTGGCCCTGACCATCACATCCGGACTCGCCGTTGCTGGCGGCGATATCACGCGCGGCGAAGAGCTCTCAGCGAGCTGCGCGGCTTGCCACGGGGCCGACGGCAACAGCCAGATTCCAGCCAACCCGAAACTCGCCGGTCAGTACGACAGCTACCTCGTTTTCGTGCTCCAGTCCTACCGGGATGGCAGTCGCAAGAACGCGCTGATGAACGGTATGGCTGCCAACTTGAGCGATCAGGATATCGCCGATCTGGCGGCCTACTTCTCTGCGCAGACGCCATCTGTCGGGGTGGTACCGAAGCGCTAGTCGCCGCAAGACAAAAAAAGGGCCGCGTTCAACGCGGCCTTTTTTTGTGCTCTGTTTCTGTCAGTGCGGTGGCTCTTCTGGTGGCGGCATCTGCAGATGGAAGCCTTTGCTCGCCAGGCTCTCAAGCACGTTCGCCGCGTCTTCCTGTGCGAGTGTGCGCTCAGGGTGGAGGTCGAAGGTCAGCACCTTTTGCAGTTCACCGAGTTGGTCGAGCAGTGCCCTCGGCACTCGCTCGAAGTTGTCAGCTTCGGGCAGGTAGAGATAGCAGTCGGGCTTGCGCTGACCTTTGTAGACGAAACAGTCCATCGGTTGGCTCAGTGACCGTAGAGGTAGCCGCCGCCAAATCGCTTGGCGTAGCGGTCAGCTATGTCTGCCGGCACCGACTGCTGGACGTAGTCGAGTGCGAGCAGTGCGTCACGCCATTGCTGGCACTTCGGAAAATCGGCCAAAGACTCCCGTGCGTGCAGGGGCTCAGTGAAGGATTGACGTAGGAAGTAGGGCGCGAAGGACGTGTCGGCGAGTGAGAAGACCGATCCGTTGAAGTAAGGGCCCCCGCTCAACTGGCGCTCGAGGTGGCCGAGCAGGCCATCGCGTTCGTCCATGACACCGAGGTAGGTTGCCTCGTCTTGTGCAATGACCGAGCGATAGCCGATACCGATCAGATTGGACGCGAACTCGATCCAGGCACGGTTGTGCGCGCGGCGCAACGGGTCTTCCGGGTGCAGCGGTGGCGCGTGGGTCTCGTCGATGTACTCGTTGATGGCGGCGGATTCAAACAACACCGCATCATCGACACGCAGCAATGGCACCTTGCCAAGCGGCGAGATCTCAGTGAACCAGTCGGGTGGATTGTCGAGATCGATGTACGTAATCTGGTGCGGGATGTCTTTCTTGAGCAGCGTGATCAGCGAGCGTTGCACGAAAGGGCAGAGGTCGAAGCTTACGAGTTCCATGGTGGACCCCGAGGGTTGTTCAGTGGGCGCAGATGCTACACCAAAAGCCGAAGTCCGGCTCGACAAGTGGCTGTGGGCTGCGCGCTTTTTCAAGACGCGCGCGATGGCGCAATCGGCGGTGCGCGGCGGGCATGTTCAGGTTGAAGGCGAGCGCGCCAAGCCCGCTCGTGGGGTCAAGATCGGGCAGCGCGTCAACGTCGTCAAGGGCGAGCTGGTGTTCGATGTCGAGGTGACGGGTCTCGCAGACCGTCGGGGCTCGGCGACCGAGGCACAGGCACTCTACAGCGAGACCGACGAGAGCGTGGCCGCGCGCGATGCGGCGCAAGCGGCGCGGCGGTTACGGCGACTGCGTGGCCTCGAGCCCGCGACCGGGGCGCGGCCCGACAGGCGCGATCGCAGGGCACGCCAGCAGCTGCGTGATCGATAGCGGTGCACACGGTTGGCACGGTTTTCGCGCCTGTGTTGAGCGATAGTGGATTGCTATTCCGGTAAATCAATATAAATCAAAAGCTTACCGGATTTCCCTGTTTGCCTGACCGCACCAAAATGGTGCGTTCAGCCATTTGTTTGCACTGTTTGAGGGCATTTTTGTGACTGAGATACCAGCCTCCGCGGCGGATACGCTGTTTTTACTGATTGGCGCCTGCATGGTGCTCGCCATGCACGCCGGCTTCGCCTTTCTTGAAGTCGGTACCGTGCGCGAAAAGAACCAGGTCAATGCGCTGTCCAAGATATTCAGCGATTTTGCCGTCAGCACGATCGCCTACTTCTTCATCGGCTACCAGGTGGCCTACGGCGACAACTTCTTCGGGTCAGCGGCTGAACTGACCGAGAAGAACGGCTACGAAATGATGAAGTTCTTCTTCCTCGCAACCTTCGCCGCCGCGATTCCGGCCATCATCTCCGGCGGCATCGCCGAGCGCGCGCGTTTCGGTCCGCAGCTTATGGCGTCGCTGGCGCTGGTGGCGCTCTTCTATCCCTTTTTCGAAGGCATGGTCTGGAGCGACACGCTGAACTTCCAGGGCTGGGTCGAGAGCATTGCCGGTGTGGGATTCCACGATTTTGCCGGATCTATCGTGGTGCATGGATTCGGTGGCTGGGTCGCGCTGGTTGCCGTGTTGCTCCTCGGTGCACGCCGCGGCCGCTACACCGCAGATGGCGGGCTGATGCTCGCCCACCCACCGTCCAGCATCCCGTTCTTGGCGCTGGGTTCCTGGGTGCTGACCGTGGGTTGGTTCGGATTCAATGTGATGTCGGCCCAAGCGGTCGAAGGCATCAGCGGTCTGGTGGCCTTGAATTCGCTCATGGCGATGGTTGGTGGACTGCTCGCGGCGCTGGTTGTCGGTCGCAATGACCCGGGTTTTCTGCACAACGGTCCGCTCGCCGGGCTGGTCGCCGTGTGCGCTGGCTCCGACCTCATGCACCCGATTGGTGCGTTGGCGACAGGCGTTGTTGCCGGTGCGTTGTTTGTCTGGGCATTTACCGCCACGCAGAACCGGTTCAAAATTGACGATGTGCTGGGCGTCTGGCCGCTGCACGGTCTGTGCGGCGTCTGGGGCGGCATCGCCTGCGGTATTTTTGGTGCTGAAGCGCTGGGCGGACTTGGTGGCGTCTCGCTGCTCGCGCAGCTGATCGGTACGGTCGTCGGCGTTGCCATTGCGGTGGTGTCCGGCCTGATCGTCTACGGGCTGCTCAAACAGGTTGTTGGCCTGCGCTTGAGCGACGAGGAAGAATACGAAGGCGCGGACTTGAGCATCCACAAGATTTCTGCGACACCGCGCTGATGCGCACCTTGCAACTGGAGTTGAGAGCATGAAACGCATAACGGCCATCATTAAACCCTTCAAGCTTGAAGACGTGCGCGAAGCCCTGTCCAAGGTGGGTGTCAACGGCATGACCGTGATCGAGGTCAAGGGCTTCGGCCGTCAGAAAGGTCACACAGAGCTCTACCGGGGCGCGGAATACGTCGTGGACTTTCTGCCTAAGGTGAAGCTCGAGATCGCGGTGCGCGATGAAGCGGTAGACGAGTGCATCGAGGCGATTCTCGCGGCGGCGCAGACCGGCAAGATCGGTGACGGCAAGATCTTCATCGAGGACCTCGAGCGGGTCATCCGCATCCGGACTGGTGAAGAGGGCCCCGAGGCGCTTTAGGGCCTGGATTGCCCGGTGTGGCGGCCCGAATCGGGGCCGCCGACACGAACCACCTCGGCGCCCGACAAACACGGGCCCGGCAGGGGAATGGTGCTAGACTGACGGGATTCCAGACGCCTGCCTTTTGGCGTCTATTCAACCACCTCTCCCCGGTTTAGACCCACAGTGATCAAACGCCTCATAGGCCGAATGCTCAAGCGGAAACCGCGCAACGCGGCCGCCCTGACCGAGCCGGTCATCGTGCCCCGAGATCGGCACAACGTCTCCCGAAAGCAACTCTCGCCCAATGCGCTGAAGGTTCTGTATCGCCTGCGTGACCAAGGCTATGACGCCTATCTGGTCGGCGGCTGCATCCGTGACGCGCTGCTCGGACTCAAGCCCAAGGACTTCGATGTGGCGACGAGCGCGAGTCCGGACGACGTTCGCGATGCGTTCCGCAATTGCCGGCTGGTGGGACGGCGGTTTCGCCTTGCTCACATCCTGTTCGGGCGTGAGGTCATTGAAGTGGCAACCTTCCGTGCGAACCACAACCCCGACACGGCAGTAGACGACGCGGGACGGATCCTGCGCGACAATGTTTTCGGCACGATCGAAGACGATGCCATCCGGCGCGACTTCACGGTCAACGCTCTCTACTACGACGTCAGCAACTTCACCGTCATCGACTATGTCGGCGGCATGGACGATCTCGAGTCTCGGCAGATACGGCTGTTGGGTGACCCGACGCTTCGTTACCGCGAAGACCCGGTGCGCGCGCTGCGCGCTGCGCGTTTTGCCGCCAAGCTCGACTTCGAAATCGAACCGGAGACAGCAGCGCCGCTGGCCGAGGCGGGTGCCTTGCTTGCGGACATTCCGCCAGCGCGTCTGTTCGAAGAGGTGCTGAAACTCTTTCAAGGCGGCTACGCCGTGGCATCGCTCGCGAAGCTACGCGAATACGACTTGCTGAAATTTCTGTTCCCCACTGTTGACGCCCGGTTGCGCGCTAACGAGGCGATACCGACGGCGTTGTGCAACCGAGCGCTGGCCAACACGGATGTCAGGGTGCTTGAGGAAAAGCCGATCACACCGGCTTTTCTCTATGCCGCTTTGCTGTGGCCGGACGTGCAGGAGCATTACGAGGCGCTGCTCGCCGACGATGACATGCCGCCGATTCCGGCGATGCACGCTGCGACCGATCGTGTGCTCGATGCGCAACTTCGCATCACCGCGTTGCCGAAGCGGTTCTCGGCCGTGGTGCGCGAGATCTGGACGCTGCAACCCCGGCTTGAGCGCTACAAGGGCCGGCGTGCGACCAAGGCCATGGAGAGCCCCCGTTTTCGTGCAGGCTACGATTTGCTGTGTCTGCGCGCCGAGGCCGGTGAGCCGCTCGGAGAGTTGGCGAAATGGTGGACTGACATCCAGACTGGTGAAGAGGCTGACCGTGCTCGCGCGGTTCGCGAAGAGACAGCGGCCCGCCAGCGCGCCGAGGGTCGCCGCAACACACGTCGCGGCGGACGCCGCCGCAGCGGCGGTGGAAACCGCAAACGCAATGGTGATCGGTCCAACCCCAAGCCGGACTGATACGCTGTGGTTCGGGCTTGCATTGCGCTTGGCAGTAATCTCGATGATCCCAAGGCACAGGTGTGTCGCGCCATCGAGGCTCTGAGCGCACGCCCCGATCTCGAGCATGTGGTCTCATCTCGGCTCTACGGCAGTCTGCCGGTCGGGCCGAGCCAGCCGGACTACGTGAACGCAGCGGTGGCGCTTGAGACAGCGCTTGCTCCGCTCGAGCTGCTCGACGTGCTTCAAGCGCAAGAAACCGTTCAGATGCGGCGCCGCGATGGTGAACGCTGGGGCGCACGGACCCTCGATCTCGATCTGCTGCTCTACGGCGAGCTGACCATCGAACACGCGCGTTTGCGGGTGCCGCACCCGCGCCTGCACGAACGCGAATTTGCGTTGCGCCCGCTCGCAGACGTGTGCCCAGATGGAGTCTTGCC
>CALDHJ010000010.1 GCA_937941555.1 uncultured Granulosicoccaceae bacterium
GCAGGTTGACGTCGAGCATCGCCGTGAGGTCCGACGGTTGCTGCTGCAAGAACGGCTTGCTGGTAGCCGCGCCCGCATTGGCCACAGCCACACGCACAGGGCCCTGCGCCGCGGTGGCATCCGCTATCGCGGCCGTGAGTGCGGCGGCGTCGGTCACATCGCAAGTGAAAACCTGCCCACCGATATCGCGGCTCAGGGCCTCGAGCGGCTCGGCCTGGCGACCGAGCAAGGTCAGCGCAGCGCCCTCTGCAGCGAATGCACGGGCAATCGCCTCGCCCACCCCGCTACCGGCGCCTGTAATGACCACATGCTGCGCCATCAGACTGCCTCCGCTGCACGGTCAGCGAGGCGCCACGCCTGATCGCGACCGGCCTCGTATGGCGCGGGCCAGAGCGCATGGCGGTCGCCAATTTCAGCCCCGGCATGCAATGTCCAGTAGGGGTCAGCCAGGTGCGGGCGCGCCAGGCACACCAGGTCGGCGCGCCCGGCGAGCAATATCGAATTGACGTGGTCGGGCTCGTAGATGTTGCCCACTGCCATTGTTGCAAGGCCGGCACTGTTGCGAATGCGGTCGGAGAACGGCGTCTGAAACATACGCCCGTACACCGGACGCGCCTCGGTGGAGGTCTGGCCCGCCGACACATCGATGATGTCGACACCCGCACCTGCGAAGGCGCGCGCGATCTCGACCGATTCGGCGGCCGTGACCCCCGCCTCCCCGGCCCAATCGGTTGCCGAAATCCGCACAGCCAAGGGGCGGTGTGACGGCCAGGCCGCCCGCATCGCGGCACAGACCGCGAGCGGAAACCGCAGCCGGTTCGCGAGCGAGCCGCCGAAGTCGTCCTGGCGTTGATTCGACAGGGGCGAGATGAAGCTCGATATCAGGTAGCCGTGGGCGGCGTGCAGCTCGATCATGTCAAAACCCGCCCGCTCCGCCATTTCGGTGGCGGCCACGAACTGCGCCGTGATGGCGTGCATCTCGGCCTCGGTCAGTTCGCTGGGCATCGCATTGTCTGCAGACCAGGGTATGGGGGACGCACTGATCAGCGGCCAGTTGTCGTTCGCGAGCGGCTGGTCCATGCCTTCCCAGCCGATGCGGGTCGAGCCTTTGCGCCCGGCATGGCCGATCTGACAGCAGATCTTCGCGTGGGTCTCGCGGTGGACGAAATCGGTGAGCCTGCGCCAGGCAAGCTCGTGCGCTTCGGCATACAAGCCCGGGCAACCGGGGGTGATGCGACCGACATCGGACACACAGGTCATTTCGGTGTACACGAGGCCTGCACCGCCCTTTGCCCGCTCGGCGTAGTGCACCAGGTGCCAATCGGTTGGGCAACCGTCCACCGCCTTGTATTGCGCCATGGGCGACACCACCACCCGATTGGCAAGCGCCATGTCGCGCAGCTGGAAGGGCGCGAACATCGGCGCCCGTACCGGTGCCGATTCCGCACCCGAGCGCAGCTGGAACCAACGCTCCGCCGAACCGAGCCAGCCCGCGTCGCGTTCGCGCAGGTTCTCGTGGCTGATGCGTTGCGACCGCGTCAGCAGCGAATAGTTGAATTGCACCGGATCGAGACCGAGATAGCGCTCGACCTCTTCAAACCACTCGAGGGAATTGCGCGCCGCAGACTGCAGGCGCAACACCTCGAGACGTCGCTCTTCTTCGTACCGCGACAGTGACGTCGAGATTACTTCTCCGTCGAGGTGCTCCAACACACAGTCGGCAAGTGTAATGGCACTCTCCAGCGCGAGTTTGGTCCCCGACCCGATCGAGAAGTGCGCAGTCGCTGCTGCGTCCCCGAGCAGCACGAGGTTCTCATGGCTCCAGTGCTCACACAGCACACGCGGAAACTGCAACCACGCCGAACCGCGTATGTGGTTCGCGTTGGTCATCAGCGCATGGCCACCGAGGTGATCCGCGAAAATCTGCTCGCAGACCGCGATGCTCTCGGCCTGGCTCATGTCGCCAAACCCATAGGCCTCGAACGTCTCTGCCGAACACTCGACGATGAAGGTCGCGGTGTCATCGTCGAATTGGTAGGCGTGCGCCCAGACCCAACCCTTGTCGGTGTCTTCGAAAATGAAGGTGAAGGCGTCGTCGAATTTCTGGTGGGTGCCAAGCCAGACAAAATGGCAGCGACGACGGTCGATGTCCGGCGCAAACACCGATTCGAACTCGCGTCGGGCAGCCGAATTGAGACCGTCGCAGGCGACCACGAGGTCGTACTCCTGCATCAAGTCAGCCGTCTGGCCGACCTCCGCCTCGAAACGCAACTCGACGCCCAACTCGCGGGCGCGCGCCTGGAGCAGCAACAGCAATTGCTTGCGCCCGATGCCGCAAAAACCGTGGCCAGTCGACACCACAGTCTCGCCCCGGTAGTGCACAGCGATGTCGTCCCACCATGCGAAGTGCGCGCGAATCGACTCGGCGCTGACCGCATCGTTCGCAGTGAGGTTGTCGAGCGTTTCGCCAGAGAGCACGACACCCCAGCCGAAGGTGTCATCCGCGCGATTGCGCTCAAGCACAACGACCTCCACATCCGGCGCCCGCAATTTCAGTGAAATCGCCGTATAGAGCCCACCCGGCCCCCCGCCAACGCACGCTATCCGCATAGACCCGCCCTCGCCGACCGGGTCTGCACCAGTCGGTATTTCATATTGAGATATTTCATATATAAAATAGTTTAGTCCGATCTGCAACCATTGCCTCGTATTCCGGCAGTGGACCCGGACCCGTCGGGCATGTTTTGCTGACCACTGTCCCTGCGCTTACAGCCACATGCCAGCCACACCTTCGACACACCCGGACACCGGTTGGCAGGCGGTTTTCGGATCGGCGGCCGTGATGTCGCTGGCACTCCTGGGTGATGCACTGCTCTACGCCGCGCTGCCGTTGTATGCGGCCGATTTCGGCCTGACCCTGCCCTGGGTCGGCGTGATGTTGTCGGCAAACCGATTCATCCGGGTCTTCGCCTACGGGGCCATTGCCCGGCTGACAAACCGCCTTGGACTGCGGCGACTGTGCGTGCTGGCGGCCATCACAGCCACGGTGTCGACCGCGCTCTATGGGTTCGGGCAAGGGCCGTTCGTGATCCTGTTCGCAAGGCTGCTATGGGGTCTGACCTACGCCGCGCTGGTGCTCGCCTGTCTGAGCTACGCCGTGACCTACCGCGATCAGGTCGGTACCCGGGTCGGTACCAGCCAGGCGATTCAGCGCCTCGGGCCCATTGCCGCCCTGCTCGGCGGTGCCTGGTTGATTGGCCACGTCGGACCGCAGGCCGCGTTTGTGGCGTTGACCGTGCCGACAGCGCTGGCGATCCTGATCGCGCTGCGCCTGCCTCGGGTTGAGGCGACCCGGCGCTCGACTCCTGCCCCGTTGTCAAAACCCACACCGGTGGATGTGTTGTTCTTTCTGCAGGGATACGGTGTTGACGGGGTCTTCGCGCTGACCATCACGCTGATTTTCGCGCGCGACGCGCCCTTGTCCGTGGCGGTCATGAGCGGCGGCGCGCTGCTCGCAATGCGCCATTTCGGCGAGGTGATCGCAGCCCCGCTGTTCGGGTGGATCGCCGATCAGGTGGGCGCGCGACGGGTGTTTGTCGCGGCGGCCATCATGACGGCACTCGGCTTCGTTGGCGTGGCCGCAGGCTGGACGATCACCGGCGCTGTCGTGATGTTGGTCTTTCGCGGAGCGCTGGCTTCACTTGGTCCGGCTGTGATCACGCAGGCGACAGCGCTCGATGAGAATCCGATTGGCGCCCTTGCCAGAATGCAAGCCTGGCGCGATCTCGGCGCCGCCTGCGGCCCGCTGGCAACCGGTTTCCTGCTCGCCACCGTGTCCGCCGAAGCGCAACACGCCGCCGTCGCGGTC
>CALDHJ010000011.1 GCA_937941555.1 uncultured Granulosicoccaceae bacterium
CCCCGCCACGCGAGCGCACAGCGATGTCGCGCGCGATCTCGCACTGGGATACATTTCAGCCGACACGGCACGCACCGTATACGGACTCCCCGAGGCGGATATCGATACCGCCTTGAAAGCCTCAACCACTGGAGACTTGCCCGCATGAGCCAACCCACCCTACCTGCTCAGAAGCACTACGACGTCGTGATCGTCGGCGGCGCCATGATGGGCTCGTCGACCGCCTGGTTTCTGACCGACAACCCCGACTTCAACGGCAGTGTGCTGGTGGTCGAGCGCGACCCGAGCTATGAATTCTGTTCCACCTCGCACACCAACTCCTGCATGCGTCAGCAGTTCTCAAGCGAGCTGAACGTGCGCATCTCGCAATTTGCAGCGGATTTTGTGAAAAACATCCGAACGCACATGGGTGGCGACACCCGTGTGCCGGAGCTGTCAATTCACAACTTTGGTTACATGTACCTCGCCGACAACGAGGCCTTCGCCAACGTCTTGCGCGAGAGTGTGGGCGTGCAGCACGCCGCAGGCGCGGCCACTGAGCTCATGACACCTGAGCAGATCAAAGCGAACTACCCCTTCTACAACGTCGACGACATCGTGCTCGGCAGCATCAACACCGTCGACGAAGGCTATTGGGAGGGCATCACGGTCTTCGATTGGTGGCGGCGCCAGGCGCGCGAGCGCGGCGTCGAGTACATCGCGAATGAAGTGGTGGCAATGTCCCGCAACCCCGAGGGCCGCCGCATCGACAGCGTGACGCTCGCTTCCGGCGAGACAATCAGCTGCGGCCAGCTGGTCAACGCCTCCGGGCCGCGCGCCGACCGCACCGCGCAAATGGCAGGCATCCGCCTGCCGGTCGAGCCGCGCAAACGCTTCACCTGGATCTTCACCGCCGAGCAGCCGCTGGACCGCGACTTGCCGCTCACAATCGATCCCTCCGGCGTACACTTTCGCCAAGACGGCAAAGACGCCTACATGGCCGGCGGCCACAGCGACATCGATCCAGCGGTTGAGTTCGATGACTTCGAGATGGACCACAGCCTCTGGCAGGAACACATCTGGCCGGTGCTCGCGACCCGCGTGCCACAGTTTGAAGCCATCAAAGTCCAGCGCGAATGGACAGGCCACTACGCCTACAACGTCTTCGACCACAACGCGATCATGGGGCCACACACCGAGGTTGAGAATTTCATTTTCTTGAACGGTTTCAGCGGTCACGGCTTGCAGCAGTCGCCGGCGATGGGCCGTGCCACCGCCGAGTTCCTGACCTACGGCGAATACCGCAGCCTCGACATGAGCCCGTTCAACTACGAACGCATCCCGAACAACACACCGTACGTCGAGAAAGCGATCATCTAATGCACCTCCCAACCAACCCCTTTCTCGACGCCATTCGCATTGGCAACCCGCAGATCGGCCTATGGGTCAGCCTTGCGAACAATATCTCGGCGGAGGTGGTCGCCGGCGCGGGCTTTGACTGGGTGTTGGTCGACATGGAGCACTCACCAAATGAGCTGACAACGGTGTTGTCGCAGCTCCAGGTGTTTGCCGCAAGCGACACCACCGCTATTGTGCGGCCGCAGTGGAACGACCCGGTATTGATCAAGCGCCTGCTCGACATCGGCGCCGAGGGCCTGCTCTTTCCGATGGTGCAGTCTGTCGATGAAGCGGATGCGGCGGTTGCCGCCACGCGCTACCCACCGCGCGGCATCCGCGGCGTCTCCGGCACCACGCGCGCCAACCGCTTCGGGCGCGTCTCTGACTACTTCAGCAAGATTGAAGACGAGACAGCCGTGCTGCTGCAAGTCGAGACCCGCGAAGCGGTAGAGGCAGCCTCAGCGATCGGCGCACGCGACGGCGTCGACGGCGTGTTCTTTGGCCCGGCAGACATTTCTGCAAGCCTGGGACACCTCGGACAACCGATGCACCCAGAGACTTGGGAGTTGATTCGCGCTGCGGCCAAGCCGCTCATGGAAAAAGGCATCCCGGTTGGCACTTTGGTGCTCGACCCGGATTTTGCGCGCCAACTGGTTGGCGAAGGCTTTCGCTTTGTCGCCTGCGGCTCCGATACCGCGCTGCTTGCGCGAGGCGCAGACGCCCTTCGAAACGCCATGCGCGAGAACGCATGAATTTCGCCAATTCCAGGCTCGGCTCGGTCAAGGCCTCCGCGTCCGCCACGATCAGCGCGCGCGCCAAAGCCATGGCCGCACGCGGCGCCGATGTCATTGACCTCGGCCTCGGTGAACCGGACTTCGACACCCCGCCACACATTGTCGCCGCCGCGCACCGCGCGGCCCTCGCGGGCGACACACGCTACCCGCCGACCGGTGGCACCGCCGCGCTCAAAGCCGCCGTGGCGCAAAAATTTGCCCGCGACAACAACCTCGATGTCACACCCGACGAACTCATTGTCTCCAACGGCGCGAAGCAAGTTATTTTCGTGGCCCTAATGGCAACCTTGGAGCCGGGTGACGAGGTGCTGCTCACAGCCCCGCACTTCGACAGCTACGCCAGTATGATCAACGTGATGGGCGGCAAGCCGGTGGTGATGCCAACCACACCGGATCAGGCGTTTATACTCGACCCGAGCGTGCTGGCCGAACACATCACTGAGCGCACACGCTGGTTGATTCTGAATTCGCCGTCCAATCCGGCAGGCGCGGTGTACGACGCGGCGCACTACCGCGCACTTGCAGACGTCTTGCTGCAACATCCGAACGTCCTCGTTTTATCTGATGAGATCTACGAGCACATTCTGTTCGACAACCGCAGCTTCACCTCATTTGTGCAAGCCTGCCCCGACCTGCGCTCGCGCTGCATCACCGTCAACGGCGTCTCCAAGGCCTACGCCATGACCGGGTGGCGTATCGGCTACGCCGCCGCACCCAAGGCATTGATCAGCGCGATGGTGACGGTGCAATCGCAGGTGTCATCCGGCGCTTGCGCGGTGGCGCAGGCCGCGGCCACCGAGGCCCTGAACGGACCCCAGGATGCCGTCACAGCCTTCCGCGCCGCCTTCGAGCGGCGGCGTGACCTTGTGGTCGACGCCGTGGCCGCCATACCGGGGCTGTCGCTGGTGACGCCGGCAGGCGCGTTCTACGCCTTGATCAATATTGAGCCACTGCTCGGCGACACGCACCCAGACGACGCCGCCTTTGTGCAGTGGCTGCTTGATGACGTCGGCATCGCCACCGTGCCCGGGAGTGTCTACGGCACACCTGGCCACTTTCGCATTTCCACCGCCTGTGACGACACCGTCCTCGCAACCGCCATGCACCGAATCGGCCACGCCGTTCGATCACTCTGAGACACCACCATGACCAAAATCGTACTGACCGGCGCGGCCGGACGCCTCGGCTCCTGGCTGCGCGAACCGCTGACAACACTGTGTGACGAACTGGTGTCGTCCGATATCGTGGACGATATCGGCAGCTGTTACCCAGGCGAACGCTACGTGCGCGCGGACCTCACAGAACTCGACGCCATGGTCGACTTGCTCGACGGCGCAGATTGCGTGGTGCACTTTGGTGCGATCGGCGACGAGGCGCCGTTTGAAACCTTGCTCGGCCCAAATTTCATCGGCGCCTACAACGTCTGGGAAGCGGCACACCGCAACCATGTCCCCCGCGTCGTGTACGCAAGCTCGATCCACGCTGTCGGCATGCACCCGAAGACCGACGCCATCGGCATCGACGCCGCACACCGCCCCGACACCTTCTACGGACTCGCCAAGTGCTT
>CALDHJ010000012.1 GCA_937941555.1 uncultured Granulosicoccaceae bacterium
ATCGCCGATGCGCTCGAGTGCCGCGTCGCGGACTTCATAGAAGACCCAGTAGACTGTGCCGTGCCGGTGCAGCTCGAACGGCTCTTTGCACAAGCGGACCCGTCGGTCCAGCGCAGCGTGCTGGAGCAGCTCGCAGCCGGATCGACAGATGCCGCGCGCGCGAAGCGCGTGGCGTTGATCGGCTTGCGTGGTGCGGGCAAGTCCACGCTCGGTGCGGCCCTCGCGGAGCGCAACGGCGCACCTTTTGTCGAGCTCGATGCCCTGATCACCGAGCGCACCGGGCTCAGCATCGCCGACGTGATGGCGGTCAACGGCCCGGATGGCTACCGGCAATTCGAGCGTGACGCGCTGTTCGACTTCATCGACGCCAACGAGCGCGCCGTGGTCGCGGTGGCGGGTGGGGTGGTCGCAGACCGTGTGACGTTCACGACGCTCTTGGCGCGTTGCCACACGGTGTGGATCAAGGCCGACCCCGCGTCACACATGGCCCGCGTCAGACGACAGGGCGACCTGCGGCCGATGGACGGCCATCCTGAGGCCATGACAGCCTTGAACCGCCTGCTTGGCGAGCGGGAACCGTTTTACGCGCAGGCCGACCGAGAACTCGAGACGACCGGACAGTTTCTCAATGTCAGTGCCGAGGCCTTGCACGCGCTTGTCTCTGATGCGGGATGGCTCCACACTTCGGACTGATCCGAACGAAGGCCAACACCGTGAAACCCTGGATTGCCCCGCTAACACTGCAAGGCGAGCGCGCACGCCTCGTGCCTTTGTCTATCGATCACGCTGACGACCTCCGCGACGCGACGCGGGACGGGGACCTGCACACACTCTGGTACACCATGGTGCCGCACGCGGACGATGTCGTGGCCGAGATCGAGCGACGACTGGCCCTTCAGGCGTCTGGGTCGATGCTGCCGTTTTCAGTGGTCGATGCGACGACAGGCAGGGTTGTCGGCATGACCACCTACATGAACATCGACGGCGGCGCGCGGAGGGTGGAGATCGGTTCGACCTGGTGCCGCAAGTCGGTGCAGCGGACGCTGATCAACACCGAATGCAAATGGCTGCTGTTGCGGCACGCATTCGAGTCGCTCGATTGCATTGCGGTGGAATTTCGCACCCACTTCCTCAACGCCCAGAGCCGCCGCGCGATTGAGCGCCTGGGCGCCAAATTCGACGGTGTGTTGCGCTCGCACATGATCATGGCCAACGGTACCGTGCGCGATACCGCGGTCTATTCGATCATTGCCAGCGAATGGCCTACTGTGGCGGTGCACCTGCGCTATCTACTCGAGAAGCCACGCGGCGACTGAGTTTTGCGCAGCCGGTCTGACGTCATCAGGTGGCTCGCGTGCCGTGGGTGACCGATTGCTGACAAGTCTGCTGTCATGTGGTTACACGCAATGGATCGGACCCCGCAGAGGTGGTAACTTCCCAGTGGCTGCGCACCCGGGTTGTACTGTCGGCTGAAGGCTGACAAGCGCCTGTGGGCGGCGCAGGCCCCTTTGCATGCTGGAACCGAAACCGACGTGGACGATCTCGCTGTCTCCCACAACCACTGGCTTGTGCTCGCGTCACTGTGCGTGGCGCTGATCGCTGGCTTCACCGGGCTGTCTCTGACGCGCGGGTTGTCCGAGCGCACGGACAACCAGAAAAAGCTGTCGGTGGCGTTCGCGAGTGTGGCCCTGGGTGGTGGTATCTGGTCGATGCATTTCGTCGCCATGCTGGGCATGCAGCTGCCGATGGCGTTTCACTACGACGCGGCCATTACGCTGGCGTCGGCCCTGGTCGCCATTCTGGTCGTAGGTGTGGCGCTGCTGATGCTGCATTTCTATCCGCGCACGCGTTTCACCCTGACGTTGGCTGGGGTGACGGTAGGTCTCGGGATCGTCGCGATGCACTACATCGGCATGGCAGGGTTGCAGATGGCGCGCGCAGTCTACTCACCCATCGGCGTCGTGCTCGCGGGTCTTGCGTCCTGTGGGCTGAATGTTGCGGCAGTGGCCATCGCCTACGGCCAGCGCAGCCAACGCAATATCCTGATCGGCACGCTGTGCTTCGGGGTTGCCGTGGTGTCGGTGCACTTCATCGCCATGGCGGGCACGCGCTTCGTTGCCGAATCCAACCCGTTGGCGGTCGGGCCGCAACTGAGCAACGACATCATGGCCCTTGGGGTGATCCTCACGAGCTTCGTGCTCTGTGGCGCCTTCCTGCTCTCTGGGGTGACCTTTCTCAGTCCGGGGCCCGCTTCCATTGCCGCTCAGGAACCGATTGCGACGCCGGCGCCGGAGGCCGAGGGCGCGCCAGCGCAGATTGAGGAGCAAGCGGTCAGCGCCGTGCGGCAGATCCCCTATGAAGAGGATGGCAAGACCTGGTTCGTCGACGTGCAGGAGGTTGTGGCGGTCCGGGCCGAGGGGCACCACACCCAGCTCTACACCGGGGCGGGAAAACGCCACTGCATCTGGTCGATTACGGAAGCGGAGAAGCGGTTGACGCCGTCCCCGTTAATGAAGGCGCACCGCAGTTACCTCGTGAACCCCGACCATGTGCGGGGCTTCGAGCGTCAGAAAGACAGCGCGGTCTGCTACTTCGAAACGCCGGGTCTGACGCGCGTGCCGGTCAGCCGCTCGCGGCTGAGTGATGTTCGCGCCGCACTCGGCGTCTGAGTCGGTCTCCATTCGTGCGGCGATAGTCGCAATTCGTGCGCAACTCGCGCCAACTCATTGAATCGGGGTGAGTTTGACGTTGGGCTTTCGTAAGGTCTCGTGACACGTAATGCGTCACGATTCGGAGGCACACGATGATCCCAGCGGCGTTTGACTACCACCGACCCACCGACCTCGCGTCGGTCATATCGTTGTTACAGACCCACGGCGACGAAGCCCGGGTGCTGGCCGGCGGCCACAGCCTGATCCCCATGATGAAACTCCGCATGGCGGACGTGGGCCACCTGATCGACCTGCAGGACGTGAGCGGTCTGCACGACGTGACCGTGTCGGGCCGCCAGGTGACGCTCGGCGCGATGGTCACACAACACGACCTCATCGATCACGCCGAACTCGCATCGGTTGCGCCCTTGATCCGCGAAGCCGCACTCGAGATTGCCGACCCCCAGGTGCGCTACATGGGCACCGTCGGCGGCAACCTTGCCAATGGCGATCCGGGGAACGACATGCCCGGCATCATGCAGTGTCTGGACGCGAGCATCCTGCTGCACGGACCAGACGGCGATCGCACAGTCGCTGCTCGGGATTACTACGAAGCAGCCTACATGACCGAGCGCCGCGACGACGAGGTTCTGGTCTCGGTGCGCTTTGACGCGCCGACGGGCGGACACGCCTACGTCAAACAGAAGCGCAAGATCGGCGACTACGCCACGGCCGCGGCCGCGGTGGTGTTGACACGCTTGGGTGACACCGTTGAAAACGCGTCAGTCGCGATGACCAACCTCAGCGACACTCCGGTCTGGTCGGATGCGGCCTGCCAGGCCCTGGTCGGCAGCGCGTGCGACGAGGCCGCCGTGAAGGCCGCTGTTGACGCCATGCTTGGCGACATCGAACCCTACGAATCCAACCACGGCCCCGTTGAATTCAAACGCCACGCCGCGGCCTCCGTCCTGACCCGCGCGATCGCGCGGGCTTGGGAACGGGCCTGAGGAGAACACCATGTCAAAGAAAATGCCCATCTCGGTGACTGTCAATGGTCAGACCCACGACCTGTTGGCCGAACCTCGAGAGCTACTGATCTACGTGCTGCGCGAGCGGCTCGATATCACCGGTCCCCACGTTGGCTGTGAAACCTCACACTGCGGTGCGTGCACGGTGTTGATGGACGGAAAATCGGTCAAGGCCTGCACCGTCTTCGCGGCTCAAGCCAACGGCGCCTCGATCACCACCGTCGAAGGCCTCGGGACGCCCGATTCGCTGCATGCGCTGCAACGCAGCTTCCGCGAGCACCACGGCTTGCAGTGTGGCTATTGCACGCCGGGCATGATTACCCGCGCCGCCAAACTGCTCGAGGAAAACCCGACGCCAACAGAAGCCGAGGTGCGCTTTGGCATGGCCGGAAATCTGTGCCGGTGTACCGGCTACCAGAACATTGTCAAATCCATACTCGCCGCGGCGGATGAAATGAAC
>CALDHJ010000013.1 GCA_937941555.1 uncultured Granulosicoccaceae bacterium
CCCCGCTCGGCATCGACCACAAAACCGGTTGCCGACGTGGACCCCTGCCGATCGTCGTCGAAGGCGCGCTGACGGGACAGCGAAATGGACACGACCGAGTCGGCGACCAGGCTGACGGTATCAGACCAGCGGGCCGCGCTGTCGGCGTGCGCCAGCAGTGGCAGACTCAGGAACAACGACAAGACAAAACGTCTCAGGGCAAGATGCACGATGCAGTTCTCGGTTGGGGCTGCCTGCAACGGCTCACGCCGCGAGCCATCGCCCGGTTATACTCACGGTCAGACTGGGGACCCATACGATCTGGTATGCAATTCCCGTACTGTCACAGACTCAGGACGCTGAACCGTGCACCCCGACTCTATCGATCATGCCAACCTGGCGTGGTTCCGCGAGGCCGCGCCTTATCTCGCCACGTTGCGAGGTGCAACCTACGTGATCGCCTGGTCACCGGGCGCCGAGCTCGACACTGAACGCTCTCTGCTCGCAGACTGTAGCCGACTGGCGTTGCTCGGCGCGCGCATTGTGCTGGTCAACGGCATCCGCGCACCGCTTGACGCGGCCCTCGGCGACGCCGGCATCGAATCTGCGTTCCACGAGGCCGTTCGCATCACGCCGTCGTCCCAGATGCCCATCGTGCGCGCTGTCGCCGGCAGCGAACGATTGCGCATCGAAGCCACGCTGTCAGCCGGCGCGCTATCTGTGGGCTTCGACAGCCGACGGTTGGCGGTCGCCAGCGTGAACGCCGTGACGGCGCGGCCCTTCGGCATTCACGGTGGCGTTGACCACGAATGCACCGGTGTGGTCCGCCGCATCGATGCCGCCGCGCTCAAGGCCCAGCTCGACAGTGGCGCCCTGGTGCTGCAATCCCCGATCGGCTGGGCGCCCAGCGGCGAACTCTACAACCTGCGCCACGAGGAACTCGCCACCGAGATCGCAACGGCCTTGCGCGCGGACAAGCTGATCTTCCTGTCTCCGCGTGACGTCACAACGCCATTGATCGAAAGCGGTTTGCGCGAGCTGACGCCGGCTGCCGCTGACGACTGGATCACGCAGCAGGCCCGTTCCGCGAGCACCCTGCCACTGCAATGCGCCGCCTCGGCAAGCCGCCGTGGTGTCACCCGCACCTACGTGCTTGATGGCGAGTCCGACGGACCACTCTTGCGCGAGCTGCTCACGCGCGACGGCGCGGGCACCATGGTCTCGGCCGACAACTACGAAGGCCTGCGCCGTGCGCACCCTGACGACATACCGGGCTTGTATCAACTGACCGCACCACTCGTACAAGACGGTAGCCTGGTCGAGCGCGCGATCGATCGGTTCGAGACCGACATCGAGCACTTTGCAGTGGTCGAACGCGATGGCCTGCTGGTGGCCTGCGCCGCCCTCTTGCCTCACACCGGTGGCGTGGGCGAATTCTGTTGTCTTGCCACCCACCCCGACTACCGCAACGGCGGTCGAGCCGCACAACTGCTCGCCTTTCTAGAGCAGCGCGCTCGCGAGCTCGAACTCGACACCCTGTTTGTGCTCACTACCCAGACGACAGACTGGTTCAGCGAGCGCGGTTTCGTCGCCGGGCAACCGGGCGATCTGCCGAACTCGGGACAGGTGCGCTACAGCCCTAGCCGCAACAGCAAGGTGTTGCTAAAACCACTCGGCTGAACCGGCACGCCGATATCGCTCAGGCCCGCATGACGGTGGTCACGTGCGCCAGTGCGCGCAATCGCTCGATCGGATCCTCCATCTCGAGCAGGTGTTGCTTGCCCGCAAGATTGAGTGGCAAACGTTCAACCAGGCGCGCGCCGATCCAGGCGGCGTCGTCGCGCCAGGCATGCGGGCCGGTTGGCCACTCCCGGGTCTTGTCGAGCACATCCCGCAGCAATGCCACGGTGTCGGCATGCACGGCGGGCACGGCGACGGTCGCCTCCTCGGCGATCGGGGTGACGGTACCGAGTACCAGTTTGTCGTCTTGAACCCGACTGCTCAGCACGCGCAATTTCCGCGTCCCGCGCACGACGATGCGCAATGAACCCGCGTCCCCCGCTTCCCAGTCGATCACCGACGCCTCGGTGACCACATCACACGGGGTCGCCGCGTCGCCGACCTCTCGTCCCTCGGCAATGGCCCCGATCGCAAACGGCGTCTCCTCGCGCATCGAGTTTGCAACCATGTCGGTGTAGCGCGCTTCGAACACGCGAAGCGGCAGATCCCCACCCGGAAACAACACGGTGTCGAGCAGAAAAAGCGGGATATCGTACGGGTCAGTCGGCATCGTCGAGCCCCCAGCGGAGCGATAGGGATTGCGGGACATCGAGTTGGTCGAGCACGCGCGCGACAACGAAATCGATCAACTCGTCAATTGACGCAGGGCGGGTGTAGAAGGCCGGATTTGGCGGCATGATCACCGCACCGGCGCGTGCGAGGCGCAGCATGTTCTCTAGGTGGATGGTGCTGAACGGCATTTCGCGCGGCATGACAATCAGCTTGCGCCCTTCCTTGAGCACCACGTCAGCCGCCCGTTCGATCAGGTTGTGACAGGTGCCCGCGGCCATCGACGCCAGTGTGCCGGTGGTGCAAGGGCAAACCACCATGGCCTCGGGAACACCGGAGCCGCTGGCGACCGGGGCGGTCCACTGGTCCTGGCCATAAACATCAAGCTCGCCGGCGTCGCCGCCGTATTCGCCGAGCAGAAATTCACGCATGTCCGCTGCACGGGCCGGCAGGCGAATATCGGTGTCCATCCCGATCACGACTTGAGCCGGTTTCGATACCATCAAGTGCACACGCACGTCGGCAGCCAGCAGGCATTGCAGCAGTCGAAAGCTGTACTGCACACCCGAAGCGCCGGTAATGGCGATCGCGATGCGCCGGCGCTCGGTGACCCGGCTCACGCCACCACCCCGGCCTGTCGCAACGCAGCCAGACGCGAGTCGTCGACTGCGGGCAAGCCCAGCAGCACGCGGTCGGTGTGTGCGCCGAGCGCGGGGCCCGGCGTGTCGGTGCGGCCGGGGGTGTCGTTGAGACGCGGGTGCATCGCGGGAACCTCGAAATTCGGATGGTCGGGCAGTGGCAGAGATTCGAACAATCCGCGCGCGCGGAAGTGCGGGTCGGTGGCCATGTCTGCAACCGAGTAGATCGGCGCACTCGGCACGTCGCTGCGCTGCAGGGCGGCCAGCGCATCGGCGCTCTCGAGCGAGGCTGTCCAGGCTTGGATGGCGGCGTCGATCTCGCGCTGGTGTGTCACGCGCCCGGCGTTGTCCTGCATTTCCGGGTGCTCGGCGAGATCGGGGCGATCGGCGGCCTGCATCAGCCGTTTGTAGATGCTGTTGTTGTTGCCGCCGATCACGATAAACGCGCCATCTGCACACCGGTAGGTGTTGGTAGGCACAATGCCGGTGACGGTTGTACCCGCCGGCTCGCGCACGACGCCGGCGCCGCTGTGTTCGGGCACCACGCCTTCGAGCAGGTTCCAGGCGGATTCGAGGATCGAGGCGTCGACCACCTGTCCGGCGCGCCCGGGCTTTTGCCGGTTGATCAGCGCGAGCAAGGTGCCGATCACGGCATGCAAACCCGCAAGCGTGTCCCCCATACTGAGATTGGCCCGCACCGGCGCCTCGC
>CALDHJ010000014.1 GCA_937941555.1 uncultured Granulosicoccaceae bacterium
ACGCTGATTTCGGAAACATCGGGACGGTGTGAGAATCGAGCCCAATTGGGCATTTTCGACGCTCTTGGACCCGAGTCGCAGGATTTGTGTGGTTTCTGTGCTTTTTTGGGTGATGGTTTTTTGTAAATCCACCCGTTTTCGGAAGCGAAAAGTGCTGATTGAGGGTTTTGTGAATTTGTCTGCCGTTTCGGCACTATTCAGTGAATCGGTTTTTATGGCTTGATCCGTGGTACGCTGGTTCCAGCAGTTTTCTTTCTGCGTTTCTCATTCAGCGTGGCGGCAATCTCATTTTTTTTGGCATCCCCACCTGATTCCGGGTTTGGCGATGCCCCGCACAGCTGCAACGTTTTTCTGAATACCGTAATTGTGACGTCTTTACACCGCGCCATTTTTTGCCTGCGGCATTTCCAGTGCTGCGTGGGCGAAATGTCTTTATCTACTTGATAGTAGTTATTGAGTATCACTTGTGGATCACCATGACGACAGACAATACCGAGCTCAGTGCAGCCCAACCAACCATTCTGTCTTTTGTTAAAGATGTCCCCAACCTGTGTTCACTTGCGGGGTTGGCCTGTACCTTGTTGTCCATCTACTGCAGCATTCTTGGGGTTTATTACGCGGCCATGATCGGAATGATCTGGGCCGTGGCCTTTGATTGGGCTGATGGGCTTATTGCCCGAAGGATGAAGGACCGGACAGGCACCGATCAGGTATTTGGCGGCCAACTTGATGTCTTGATAGACATTGTGAGTTATGGCGTTGCTCCGACCATTCTTCTTTTGAGCTATGGAAACTTCCATCCGGTTTTGCTGGTAGGCGCTTTCTTGATGCTCGCAGCGGGTGTTGTTCGGCTCAGCTATTTCAGCACGTTTGGGCTCTCTGACGACTCGAGATACACGGGCCTGGCTCTTGATAACAACAGCCTGATTCTAGTTTTTGTTTTTTTGTTGGAAGGCCTGTTGAGTCAGGGTGTTTTCACAGTCGTGCTGTATGCCAGTTGCGTAACGCTTGCGGCGCTGAATGTGTCCCCGATCAAGACGCCAAAATTTTCTGGAAACCCCCGCAATGTCTACCTTCTGGCGCTTTATACGTTGGCAATTACGGCTGTTTACAGTTGGAAGCTCTTGTAACGGTCAACCTGATTTGAACACTCATGCTTCTGAATCAGGCATTAATAGGGATCAAATGACATCATGATTGTATACACAGTAGGTACTTTTGATTTGTTGCATGTCGGGCACCTTGCATTGCTTGAGTATTGCGGGACATTGGGTGGTGTCGTGGCTGTCGGCGTCGCTTCCGATCGGGTGGTGAATTCATATAAGCCCAATGTGCCGGTCATCCCGCTCGATCAGCGCATGGAAATGCTCAGGGCGTTGAGTTGCGTCGATTTTGTACGCCCTTACTATGAGCTTGAATATGTGTCTGGTTGCCGGGACTTGGACGTTGATATATTCGTTGTAGGGGAAGACTGGGGCGAAAAATCCCACAATACCGATGTAGAGGCCTATTTGCTGAGAAACGGAAAAAAAATCATCAAGGTACCCTATAACGCCAGAACATCATCGACCAGAATAAAGGAAAACACCATTGCCCAATCTCATGTGAAAAATCAAATCGAACAGGTCGTTGAGTACCACTAGGAAACCTTCAATCAAGCTCCAAGCGGCAATTCGCTCTTGGTGAAATATTTTGTTCAGTATTCCGAAAGCCTCAACCGCAAGTGTTTCTTGTTCAATCATTGGCTTGATCTTGCAGCACGCGGTCAACGTGACGGCGTGCCGGGATTGCCGAGCCGCTCCCGATACCGCGTTGGCGGCACGCCCATCGTTTTGCGGAATTCGCGACGGAAGCTTTCCGCCGAGCCGAATCCGCAGGCTTCCCAGATGTCCGCGAGCGGCGTGCTGCCGTTTTCGAGCAGTTCTGCGGCCCGCAGCACCCGCTCGACCTTGAGCCAATTCAAAGGTGTGGTGCCGGACTCTTCGTGAAATCGGCGTGCCAGTGTGCGGCTGCTCGTTGCGGCCGCCTTGGCCATGCGCTCGATCGGCCAGTCTTCGTTGATCGACGCCCGTATCCGATCCTGCAGTTCGGCGAGGCTTGAGCCCACTCGGGCTTTGGGTTCGGGGCGGGGTACGAACTGCCGTTGGCCGCCGTCGCGTTGCGCGGGCAACACCAACCGCCGCGCGACCGAGGCGGCGACCTGTGCGCCGAAGTCCTGCCGGATGATGTGCAAGCCGAGATCCAGTCCGGCTGCAGACCCGGCCGACGTCGCGACACGACCGTCTTCGACAAACAGCACATCGGGGTCGACGCTGATGCGCGGATATTGTGCGGTGAGTTGGTCGGTGTAGCGCCAGTGTGTGGTGGCGCGTTTGCCGTCCAGCAGGCCGGACGCCGCCAACACGAAAACACCCGAGCAGATCGACGCGAAGCGTGCGCCGCGGTCGTGGGCGTCGCGCAGTGCTTTGCAGAGGTCTTCCGGCACAGGAGTGTCGGCACCCCGCCACCCGGGGACGACGATCAGGCTGGCGTCTCGGAGTCGGTCGAGGCCGTCGGGTGCGTCCACGGTGATGCCGCCGACTGCGCGGATGGGCCCGGATTCGGCTTTGACGGTTGTGAACCGGTACCAGTTGTCGAATTCGGGCCGCGGCAGCGCGAACAGTTCGACGGCGATGCCGAATTCAAAGGTGCACAGCCCGTCGTATGCGAGCGCGCAGACCAGGGGCGGTGTGCTGCGAGAAGATCGGGCTTTGGACATGTTGGCAGAAAATGACCGGACATTGTCGATCAAGACAGTATCCTGAATCGCGTCCCGGTGACAAGCTTCGTCCCACATTCACTTGCCGAGGCAACACCATGACACTTCAAGCCGATCTGCTGGCCGCCATCGAAACCTATTTCGACGCCATTCACGACTGCGATACGGACAAATTGAACGCCGTGTTCCACCCGCAATCGAGTCTGTTCGATGGAGACAACGGTGCCGTGTTTGTAGAGTCGATCGAAAGCTTCAGCCGTGACGTCGGCGGGCGTGTGTCACCGGCGAGCGCCGGGCAGGCGCGCGAGGTGGAGGTGTTGATGATCGATCACCTGTCACCGATCAGCGCGACGGTGAAGATCCGCATTCGTGCGCACCAGAACGTGTTTGTCGATCACCTCGGCTTTGTTCTCGGCGCCGACGGCTGGCAGATCGTGTCCAAGATATGGCACCTCGAACGCACGGTCTGACCCCGACTTGATAAGAAATTGCTCATCGTGTTCTGGGGTGTGGGTCGGCGTGGGTTGTTCGAACTGCCGAGGCAATGTTGACCTGCGCGAAGACAAACCCTGTTTTATTCCGGCCCTGCTTATAGTGCGTGATCTGTGGTCATTGTGAAGCGCAGCGCATGACGCCTTGTACTGCGCTCTCAATCGGTGCGATTTTTCCGCCATTTTGCACAGAAAAGGCGCCGGTTTTCTGAAATGGCGTTTGTATAATTATTGGCGACTTTAAAATATTCGGGTGCAAGAAACGCGATGGAATATCGAACGCGAAAAATTGTGAAGCCGTCAGATCTGAACCCCATGAATGCGCTTTTCGGGGGACGGTTGTTGGCCTGGGTTGATGAAGAGTGCGTTATTTATTGTGGCTGTCAATTGCAGCACACACGCCTCGTCACCAAGTTCATGAGTGAAATCAATTTCGTCAGTGCGGCGCATCAAAGCGACGTGGTGGAAATCGGGGTCGAGACGGTCTCAGTGGGCCGCACATCGATCACGGTTCGGTGTGAAGTGCGCAACCGCGACACCCAATCGACCATTCTGTCTATCGAGAAGGTGGTGTTTGTTGCGCTCGATGCGAAAGGCAAGCCCACGGTACACAAGCTCGCAAAGCTCGAGCATGATCAACGCAAACGGGGTTGGGCCGGCGCGGGCTTTCTCGGTCGATTGGCCGGTCGTGGTGAGCCCGCGAACGCCGCAAAAGCCTAGCGACGATCAACCCACCGCATCGCAACCTGTGATGGGCTTGCTTCGAGGCCCCGTCTGAAGGGCAATGTGTGTCCAGCGATTAGTGTGCGTATTTGGTTTATACCCAGCACAGTCGGGCTGTCAGCGCGCGCAGTGTTTGCCGACTGTGCCATAGGGCAGTACCCGCAACCGCTTCAGCCGATCGACGCGTAAGCACCCACTGGAGGCGAACAGGTGTCTGATCACAAAGTGTTTTCCATGGCCTTCTCGAAGATCTATCCGCTCTACGTGCAAAAGGCGGAGAGAAAAGGCAGAACGGAAGAGGAGGTCATGCAGATCATTTGCTGGCTGACCGGATACACCTTGGGTGGCCTGACGGATCAGGTTGGGAGTGAGAATGATCTCGCGACCTTTTTTGCCGAAGCGCCAGCACTGAACCCCAAGGTGTCGCTCATTAAAGGGGTTGTCTGTGGCGTTCGGGTTGAGGAAATCGAAGACCCGCTGATGCGCCAGATTCGGTACCTCGACAAGTTGATTGATGAATTGGCCAAGGGCAAACCGATGGACAAGATTATGCGGTCTTGAGGTAGCTGGAACATTGACCCACACGGCCAGCCGTGATCTATGCCAGTGGTGCCGGCGCCGACCTTTTGCCGATAACCCCGGGCGGTGGCAAGGCGTTGCCGAGGGGCGGACAGGATTTGTAGGCCTGCGACTGTTTGTGTCGCTTTGCATGGCTGCAAGGCCGCATTGAACCGTGTCGCACGCGGTGGACACATTATTGCCCTGTGAAACTCCTTTCCCGAAACACGAGACAAGGAGTCTTCGACACATGCCGTCTGATGCCAGAGAGTTGGGGCAATTCATCCCGTCGCACTACCACGCCAACATGCTCAATGATGAAGCGCGGATGCAGGGATTTCGCGATGCCATAAACCACTTGGTGCCCCTTGGGGGCAAGGTGGTTGAGCTTGGAGGTGGCACGGGCGTCATGTCGCACTTTGCAGCCCAGCGCGCGAGCCAGGTCTGGTGTGTCGAATTCAACCCGGAGCTGGTCGCGCTCTCGAAGGCCTTGCTGGCACAAAATCCAAACGGCGAACGCGTTGAAGTGGTGCACGCAGACGCGAGCCTGTGGGTTCCGCCCGAGCCGGTGGATGTGGTGATTTGCGAGATGATGCACACAGGGCTGTTGCGTGAGCAGCAAGCGGCGG
>CALDHJ010000015.1 GCA_937941555.1 uncultured Granulosicoccaceae bacterium
GCGACGCGGGCTTCGTCGTTTCCTGGCAATTGTCCAGACGGCTCGCCCACGCAGGCTACGACACCAACCCGCCGCTGACGGCCTTTGTGGCGGAGCTGTTGTTTGCCGACCGCGCCGCCATGTACGCTGCCTGGGACCATGTTGAGGCCGATGGGCCGGAGGTCGCAGTCGTTCACCGGGCGGTGAATCAGCAGGTCTGCAACGCGGTCTTTTTTCTCAGCGAGGCGGTCGGTTGACGGCGCTTGCCGTGCGCTCGGCTCACAAGTTGGCTAGGCTTGCGTCAAACGCTTTGTGAGAGACTCCCATGACTGCTCTGGTTGCTGTTGATTTCACGGCCCCCGATGCACCGGCACGTTTCACCGAATCGCTGCGCGAGACGGGATTCGGGGTGCTGAAGAACCACCCGCTGGAACAGACTCAAGTCAGCTCGATCTACGCCAATTGGCAGTGCTTTTTCGACGGCGACGACAAGCACGATTTCGTCTACACCGTCGGGCCACAGGACGGGTTCTTTCCGGCTGAGATGGCCGAGAGCGCGAAGGGCCAGAGCGTCAAGGACATCAAGGAGTATTTCCACTTCTACCCCTGGGGCAAGTGCCCGGCTCACCTGCGCGACGAGCTGATGGACTACTACGCCAAGGCCGGGTCACTCGCGCAGACGTTGTTGGGTTGGGTTGAAGCCAACACACCCGCTGCCGTGTCCGATACCTTCTCCGAGCCCTTGTCGGACATGATGACCGGCAGCGAGCAGTCACTGCTGCGCATCCTGCACTACCCGCCCTTGTCGGGTGACGAGGAACCCAACGCGATTCGGGCGGCGGCGCACGAGGACATCAACTTGCTTACCATCCTGCCGGCGTCCAATGAACCGGGCTTGCAAGTTCTCGGCAAAGACGGCGAGTGGGTGGATGTGCCGTGTGAGTTCGGCAACCTGATCGTCAACATCGGGGACATGCTGCAGGAGGCGACCGGCCGCCATTACCCGTCGACCACGCACCGTGTCGTCAACCCCGAGGGCGCGCGCAAGGACAAATCCCGTATCTCGCTACCGCTCTTTCTGCACCCACGGCCCGACGTGCGCCTGTCCGAGCGCTACACGGCAGACGAATACCTCAAGCAGCGCCTGCGTGAATTGGGTGTGATCTGAAGCGGATTCCACTACCTAGGCCACTCTCGCGTAGCGTCCGGGGTTGCCAGTGCTGTGGGAGCTGCTGCTCGGCGCAGCCGACAGCGGCGATGCGGTGTGTCATTGGCACCGGGGTTCAGTTTGACGCTGGCCATCGCGCCGTGTGCTTCGCACGACGTCGCTCCCACAGGGGTGTGGGGCTGACACGGACTCTGTGGGAGCTGCTGCTCGGCGTAGCCGACAGCGGCGATGCGATCGTCAAACGCGGCGCACGTCGTCACGCGCTGTTGCGATGTTTCGCGCTGCCCGGGTTTTCGACCGGTTCACGGTGCCACCCATCACGAGTCGACAATCGTCTCAAAGCCGCCGTAGATCAGGCGTGTGCCGTCGAACGGCATGGGGTTGTTCCCATCGCTCTGGCGCGGATCGGATCACGCTGCGGGCGCGTAGCTGCCGTCTTCGCGGTGCACTTCGCCACCGGTCAAGGGCGGGTTGAACACGCTGACGAGCCGCATCTCACCTCCGATGGCGCGCACGGTGTGGCGATCGTGGCGGTCGAGTGCGTAGAGTGTGCCGGCTTCGATCGGGTGGGTCTCGCCGGTGGCGAGGTCGGTGACTTCACCGCGGCCGGCAATGCAGTAGCACGCCTCGAGGTGGTGCTTGTATTCGAGCGTGAGCTCCGCGCCCTCGGCAATGAGGGTGTCGTTGAGCGTGAAACCCATGCCGTCGGGTGAGAGCAGGAGGCGGCGGGATTGCCAGCCTGGTCCCTTTACGTCGCGCTCGCCGCCGAGCAGGCTTTTCAAGGTGCGGATGATCATGCGGGTTGTCTCCGTCGACGTCAGCGTTTGCGCAGGCTGATGACCCAGCCGGGCAAGTCGATGCCGGGCAGGTGCTCGCCTGCCTCATCGCCGATGTGGTCGATCACGCCGGCGTCGTCGAGCTGCGCGATGTGGTGGGTGAGTGACCCCTCCTGGTAGAAGTGGTCATTGAGGCCGATGATGACCGGGGCACCGGGCTTGCACACACGCAGAATCTCATCAACTGCCGCCGCCTGGACGTGGCCGAAGGAGAAGACCCCGACCACCGTGGCGGCGTCGTAGTGTGCGTCAGGCACGTCCATCGGGGGTTGGTTGAGGTCGGCGTTGAACAGCCGTTGGTAGAGCTGCAAGGCCCGAGCGCGCTCAAGCATGCCGTCTGAGAAATCGCAGCCGTCGATTCGGCGGTAGCCCGCTTCGAACAGCGCAACGCCGGCGAGCCCGGTGCCACAGCCAACGTCGAGGATGGCGATATCGCGATCAGGTTGCAGCGAGAGCAGGGTATCGCGGCAGCGGGCGGGCTGTTGGTACTGGTTCTGATCAAAGACCTCGGCGTCATAGGTCGCGGCCCAGTGATCGTACATCTGACGGGTCTCGTCATCCGAGCGCGTCTCGTATGCCTTGTTCAGGAACCCATCGCTTGCCATGCCGTGCTCTCCCGTGCGCGATCCCCTGCAGGCTCGCACACCACGGCCGTGCTCTGCAATGCACAGCGCTGCCGTTGGTATACTCAAGGACAGTGGATTAGAGGGGTTGTCATGGGTTGCCAGTATTTTGATCCCTGCGAGAGCGGGGCAGACAGTTTCAGCGTGGTGGTGCCGCGGGTGACCTTTGGCCGCGGCTGTCTTGCCGAAGTTGGCCAGCGTGCGGCCTGGCGCGGTTACAAGCGGGTGGCGCTTTTCACCGATCCCGGGCTGCGTGATGGGCCCTATGTCGCTACCGTGCGCGCGGCGCTTGCCGCCGAGGGTATTGATGTCGCGGTGTTTGACGCGTTGCGGATCGAACCCGACGACACCACCACCGAAGACGCCGGGCGCTTTCTCGCCGACGGGAAATTCGACGCCATCGTGTCGGTTGGCGGAGGGTCGGTCATCGACACCGCCAAGGGGGCTGCGATCCTGGCGCAGCACGGCGGCACGCTCGAGGACTACTTCGCACCGCCCATCGGACGCGGCAAGCCGGTGCCGGGCGAAGTCCTGCCACACATCGCGTGTCCGACGACTGCCGGAACCGGCTCCGAATGCACGTCTATCACGGTGATCCGGTTCAACAAGCTCGACTGCAAGTTCGTGCTCTCGAGCCCGTACATCCTGCCGATCGAAGCGCTGGTTGATCCCGCGTGCGTCGACAGCCTGCCGTCGAACGTGGTGGCGAGCACCGGATTCGATCTCCTGAGCCACGCGCTCGAGTGTTACACCGCGCGCGCCTACACGCGCTGGGACAAGGTCGAGAACTCGGTTGCGCGGCCGCTGCTGCAGGGTGCCAACCCGTGGTCGGATCTCGCGGCGCGCGAGGCCCTCGACATCGCCGGACAGTATCTTGCGCGCGGCGTTGCCGACGCGGGCGACACCGAGGCGCGTGACAAACTTGCCTGGGGTGCGACTCTCGCCGGTATGGCGTTTGGCAACTCCGGCACACACCTGCCACATGCGATGTCGTATGGCGTCACCGACTACATGCGAGACATCGCGTCGCTGCGAACCGACGGCTACAGCGTCGACGCGCCGTTCGTGCCGCACGGCATCAGCGTCATCGTCAACGCGCCGGCGATCTTCCGCTACTGCGCGGCCGGCGCGCCGGAGCGACACCTCGAAGCCGCCAACCACCTGCTGGCTGATGCCAAAGGGGCGACACCGGATGATGCGGGAGAGGTGTTGTCGGCGCGTCTGGTCGAGCTCATGCGCGCGACGGGCATGCCCAATGGTCTTTCGGCGCTCGGATTCCAGGCCGATCACTGCAAACCGATGGCCGAGTCGAGTGTGCGCCAGGTTCGGGCAATCGGCAACGCACCGCGCGAATCCAACGTCGTCGATATGGAAAACATGTACCGGGACGCGCTCAGCTACTGGTAGGTCAGTTGTGCATTTGTGCACGGCTGATCCAAGGCCGTGCCGCAGGGCTGGCGTAAAACTCGCATTTACGCTTGCATGTTCTGGTACCTCGTCATTGCGCTGCTCGGTGCGTGGTTGTTTGCGCGGGAGCTCAAACGGCCCACGCCCTTCGGCGCTGCACGCGGTTCTTTCGAAATCGGCTACCTGGCCGTCACCGGGGCGATGGTGCTCGGCGGTATCGGCATGGCGCTCGCCCACCTCAATTTCGAACGCACGCTGAGCGTGCACGCGCGCGAGGTGTCCGGCAACCCGGCGGCCGATGTGCACTGTCAATCAGTGCTCGAGACCATGGTTGATCAGTTGCCGATGGCTGTGGCCCATGCCAACCCGAGCACCGGCCAGATCGAATTCAAGGCGACCTGGTGTGGCCACCTCGACGACTACCTCGACGACCCCAAAAATGCCAAGGGTGAAACCCTGTGGGCGCTTCACGTGTTCACGCACGAAGTGATGCACATCCGTGGCGAGCGAAACGAGCAGGTGACCGACTGCCAGGCGTACCAGCGCAACTACATGATGGCGGAGCGGCTCGGGGTGCCGGTGGACATTGCCGAGCGCCACGCGGCCGAGATCTACGCCAACCGGTCACGCCACAAAAACTACTTCTCCGATCAGTGTGTGCGGGGCGGGCGCCTGGATGAGGGCTTGCCGTATCCGCCCTGGCCAGCGCGTGACGATTGATCCAATCACGTACTCGCAACCGGGTGTTCTTGGTTTGGCGCTCCTTCGCAGTGTTCAAGACCATGCCATGCTGTCAGTGGCTTCACGGCTGGGGCTGTGATTCGGCTCAAGGGCCTTCGAGGCTCGGCAGGTCGAGTTGATGCTCACGGGCACAGGCAATCGCGTCGTCGTAGCCCGCATCGGCGTGGCGCATGACGCCACTGGCGGGGTCGTTCCACAAAACGCGCTCCAGGCGTTTGTCCGCTGCCTCGGTGCCGTCGCAGCAGATCACCATGCCGGCGTGTTGCGAATAGCCCATGCCGACACCGCCGCCGTGGTGCAACGACACCCAGGTTGCCCCCGATGCGCAGTTGAGCAGGGCGTTCAGCAGTGGCCAGTCGGAGACGGCATCAGAGCCGTCCTGCATGGACTCGGTTTCACGGTTGGGTGAGGCAACCGACCCCGAGTCGAGGTGGTCGCGGCCGATCACGACCGGCGCCGAGAGCTCGCCGTTGCGCACCATCTCGTTGAAGGCGAGCCCGAGGCGGTGGCGTTGACCGAGACCGACCCAACAGATACGCGCCGGCAATCCCTGAAACGCGATGCGTTCGCGCGCCATGTCGAGCCAGCGGTGCAGGTGCGGATCGTCGGGAATCAGCTCCTTGACCTTGGCGTCGGTCTTGTAAATGTCGTCGGGGTCGCCCGACAGCGCGGCCCAGCGGAACGGCCCGATGCCGCGGCAGAAGAGCGGGCGAATGTATGCCGGCACAAAGCCCGGGAAGGCAAACGCGTCGTTGAAGCCTTCGTCTTGTGCGACTTGGCGGATGTTGTTGCCGTAGTCGAAGGTCGGTACGCCTGCCGCTTTGAATGCCACCATGGATTCCACGTGCGCGCGCATGGCCTGGCGTGCGGCGGATTCGACGGATGCGGGGTCCCGCTCGCGAGCCTCGCGCCACTGTGCGACGCTCCAGCCGATTGGCAGGTAGCCGTTGATCGGGTCATGCGCAGAGGTCTGGTCTGTCAGGAGGTCCGGGCGCACACCACGCGACAGCATTTCGGGCAGCAGCTCGGCAGCGTTGCCAAGCAAGCCGATCGACTTGGCGTCACCTGCCGCGGTCCAGCGCGCGATAGTGTCGAGCGCTTCGTCGAGCGAATCGGTGCGCTCATCGAGGTAGCGGGTTTGCAGTCGGAGGTCGATGCGGCTCGAGTCACACTCTATTG
>CALDHJ010000016.1 GCA_937941555.1 uncultured Granulosicoccaceae bacterium
CGGTCGCTGTTCTGCATGCGCAAGTCGATGTCCGGGTGCGCGGCGCGCAAGCGGTGCAGCTTGGGCATCATCCAGTAATAGGTGAACGCGGATGAGGCATTGAGCGTGACGTGTGTATTGCGCCCGAGCTGGCGCACGGCATCAACGGACGCCTCGATGTCGGCCAGCGCGCGCGAGACGTCGGAAAAGAGCCGCTCGCCGGCCGCCGTCAGCGTAACCGTGCGGTGTGCACGGTGAAACAACGACACGCCGAGTGACGACTCGAGTTGCTTTATGGCGGCGCTGACCGAGGGCTGTCGCATGTGCAGGGCATCCGCCGCGCGTGTGAACGACCGGTCTCGAGCGGCCTGAGCAAACACGATCAGGTTGCGCGGCGAGCCGAGCTTTCGCCACAAGTCACTCATAGACTGTATCTATGTATTCGATAGGTATTTCGGACGATGACACGGGCCGTCACGGTTGTACACTCCACGCACACTCGACACGGTAAAAACCATGGCCAAACGCACCCGTAGGCCCCGCGACCGCAACGTCGCCACGCGTGCGTCCACGCCCTACATCACCCGCAAGCTGCCATTTTTTGATCCAATGGATGAAACACAGCTTGCTGCCCTTGAAGGCCAGGTCGACTGGATCCTCGAGAACGTCGGCATCGCCTTTCGCGACGACCCCGCGGCGCTCGCGATCTGGCGCGCTGCGGGCATCAACCCCGGCGGCGAACACGGCGACCTGATCACCGCCGACGCACAATGGATTCGCAGCCTCGTCGCCAAAGCGCCGTCACAGTTCACCCAGCACGCGCGCAACCCGGCCCGGTCAGTGGTGATCGGGGGCGACAATATGGTGTTCGCGCCCATCTACGGCGCACCCTTCGTGCGCGACCTCGAGGGCGGGCGGCGCTACGCAACCTTCGACGATTTCGAAAAACTGGTGAAGCTCACCTACCTCCACCCCAACCTGCACCACGGTTCCTTTGTCGTGTGCGAGCCTACCGACATCCCGGTCTCCAAGCGGCACCTCGACATGGTGCTCGCCCACATGACCTTGAGCGACAAACCGCACCTCGGTGCAATCACCGAAAAGAGCCGCGCCCAGGACACGGTTGACATGGTCGATATCCTGTTTGGTGCTGACACGCTCGATGAGCAGGTCTGCATCATGGCCAACGTCAACACCAACTCGCCGTTGTTGGTCGACAAAGTGGTCACCGAGGCGATACAGGTTTATTCCTCGCGCGGCCAGGCGATGGTCGTCACGCCGTTTATCCTGACCGGTGCCATGGGCCCGGTCAGCACCGCCGCGTCTGTGGCTCAGGCCGTGGCAGAATCGATGATGTGTTGCGCATTCGCGCAACTCGTTCGACCGGGCGCACCGTTTGTGATGGGCAACTTCCTGTCGTCGATGTCACTCAAATCCGGCGCACCCACCTTCGGTATGCCGGAGCCGGTCTTGTCAAATTATATGATCGGACAGCTCGCACGGCGGCTCGGCTTGCCGCTGCGCTGCGGTGGCTCACTGACCGCATCCAAGATCGAAGACGCGCAAGCGGCCTACGAGAGCGCCGACTCGATGCACTCGACCATGCTTGCAGGCTCAAACTTCACGCTGCACGCGGCCGGCTGGCTCGAAGGCGGACTCGCGACGGGCTTCGAGAAGCTGGTGATGGACGCCGATCGGCTCGGCAGCTACCAGAAAGTGCTCGCTGGAGTCGATCTCGGTAGGGATGCGTTTGCGCGCGATGCCTACGAGGAAGTCGCACCCGGTGGGCATTTTCTCGGCAGCGCACACACGATGCGAAACTACCAGACCGCGTTCTACGAACCGGCGTTGAGTGACAGCGAGAACGTCGAGAGCTGGGAAGAAAAAGGCTCTGAAGACATGCGCCAGCGCGCGTTCACGCGCTGGAACGCGATGCTCGACGCCTACGAGCCACCACAACTCGATATCGCCAAGCGCGAGGCGCTGGACGATTTTGTTGCCAGGCGCAAGAGCGAGCTGCCCGATGCGTGGTATTGAGCGCGCACCGCTCCGTTTGATTCCAGTGTTCGACTGCCCCCTCAGGCAGGTCAAGACCTGACACACCTACAAAAGAGAATTCCCATGCCAGACATCGTCAAAGAAGGCGACTCCAGCGCCAGCACCCTGCCAAGCCACGCCAAAGTCGTTATTGTCGGTGGCGGTGTGGTCGGCTGCTCGATCCTGTTTCACCTCGCCAAATTCGGTTGGAAGGATGTGGTGCTGCTCGAACGCGACGAACTCACCTCCGGCTCGAGCTGGCACGCAGCCGGACAGATTCACACCATCAGCTCCGACCCCAACATCAGCCGATTGCAAAGCTACACCATCGACCTCTACAAGGAGATCGAGGAGACCTCGGGCCACTCGGTGGGGCTGCACATCACGGGCGGCTTCTACGCGGCTTCGACAAAAGCCTGGTACGACTACCTCAAGCGCGAACGCTCCAAGGCGCGCTACATGGGCTTGCATCAGGAATTCATCAGCCCCGCCGAACTCGCCGAGCGCCACCCGCTCGTGGATCCCAAACACTACTATGCTGCGCTCTGGGACGATCAGGACGGCGACCTCGACCCATCGGGCGCAACCTACGCGTTCGCAAAATCGGCCCGTGTCCACGGCGCGCAGTATTTCACCCACACCCCGGTCACGGCGGTAAACCAGCGAGCCGACGGCAGTTGGGACGTGACTACCCCCAAGGGTCAGATCAACGCTGAACACATCGTCAACTGCGGCGGGCTCTGGGCGCGTGAAGTCGGCCACATGGCAGGCTTGCATTTACCCGTGCAGCCGATGGAACACCACTACCTGATCACCGAAGACATCCCGATGATTGCCGAGCGCATGAAGCAAGGCGAAAGCGGGCGGCTGCCAGCGGGCATCGACTACGAGGCCAACATCTATTTCCGCCAGGAACGCCAGGGCATGCTGCTTGGCACCTACGAGCCGAAGTCCAC
>CALDHJ010000017.1 GCA_937941555.1 uncultured Granulosicoccaceae bacterium
TGACGCCGAACATGAGTTTGGCGTTCGAGACACCGGACGCACGGGACGCCATCACGTACTCGAGCTCGCGGATGCGCAGGAACTCCGAGCGGGTGATGCGGGCGACGGCGGTCCAGCTGACGATGCCGATCGCGAAGGTGATCATCGGCAGGGATGCGCCGAACAGCGCCACCAGCACCATCGAAAACAGCAGCGTCGGCAACACCTGAAAGAATTCGGTGATGCGCATCAGCACTTCTTCGACCCAGCCCCGGTAGAAACCCGCGAGTGCGCCCACGGTCACGCCGATGAAGATCGACACCAGAGCCGCCGACAGCCCGATCAAGAGCGACACCCGAGCGCCGTTGATGATCATCGCCATGAGGTCGCGCCCGAGGTAGTCGGTGCCGAGCAAAAAACCGCTCTCGCCCGGCGGGCTGAAGGGTGCCCAGACCATCTCGAAGGGGTCGGTGCCGTAGAGCGCGGGACCGAAAATGGCGCCGAACACGATCAGGACCAATACAAACAACGCCACCACAGCCGCGTGGTTGCGCAGGAACATGCCCCAGGCCTCGGCGAAGGGCGATTGCGCCTTGGCGATGGGCTCGTCGATATCAACCGTGCTCATTGGCGCCCCCGCAGGCGTGGATCGACGAGGCGCAGCGCGAGATCGGTCAGCAAGTTGCCGACGATGACCACCAACGCCGAGAAAAAGAGGATGCCGAGGATGGTCGGTGTGTCGCGCGCGATGATCGACTGGAACGCGAGGGTGCCGAGCCCCGGCCAGGAGAACACCGTCTCGACCAGCACTGCCCCCGAGATCACGGCGCTGAATTGCAAGCCTGCGAGCGTGATGACGGGCGAGAGCGAGTTTTTCAGTGCGTGTTTGTAGACCACCTGCTTTTCGCTCAGGCCCTTGGCCTTGGCGGTGCGCACGTAGTCCGACCCGAGCACTTCCATCATGGTGGCGCGGGCGAGGCGGGAATAGAGCGCGAGGAAAATCGAGGAGAGCGTGATCATCGGCAAGACCAGGTGCCGCACGACATCCCAGAAGTGCACCCAGAAACCGCCGGATATGGTCACGTCGCGCATGCCGGCGACGGGAAACCACTGTATCTGCAACGAAAAGCCGATCAACAGCAGAATGCCGGTCCAGAACACCGGCGCGGAGTAGCCAAAGAGCGCGAGGAAGGTCACGAAGTGGCTGGTCGCGCCGTTGGGGTTGCGCGCGGAAATCACGCCCAGCAACACGCCGACAATCAGCGCCAGCATCTGCGCCGAAATCACCAGCAGCAGGGTCGCCGGCAGGCGCTCCATGATCAACTGCGTCACAGGCTGGTTGTAGAAAAAGGAATAGCCGAGATCGAATTGCAGCACGTTGCCGATGTAGCGGCCGAGCTGCACGATGAAGGGTTGATCGAGGCCGTAGTCGGCGCGGATCTGATCGAGCAACTCCTGGTCGGCGCCGCCCATCGACTGACTGATGGTGTCGGCCACGTCGCCAGGCGCGAGGTGCATCAAGGAGAAGTTCAGCACCAACACCGCTACCAACAACACGGCGGCGTAGAACAGGCGAGTCAGCAGGGTGTGCAGGAAGGGCATGTTGATGCGTCAGAACCGGTGTGGTGGCGTCACGGTCGTGACCTGAGCCGGCGAGGACGCGGACAAGCTTGTCATTCGTAGGGTGTTTCTGACGTCAATCGCGCCGTCTTGCCGCGCCCTTGGCGCGACAAGGACATCGCTCCCACAGGGTGCAGTGGTGGCGGTACGGCCCGTGATTGTGGGAGCCACGTCGTGCGCAGCACTCGGGGCGATGCGGTGTGGATCTGGGCTCATGAATGCAGGTTGCCGACAGGTCGTGGGTTGAGGGACGTGAGACGCGCCAGTCGCGTGTTCATGTCGGGAATCGCGCCGTCTTGCCTCGCTTGCAGCGCAGCAAGGACGTCGCTCCCACAACAACGCTGCTGGCCGAGCCGCTGTGTCAATCAACCCCTGCGCCGCACGCATGGTCAAGGCGCTTGTGCAGTCTGTTGTCAGGCACACAACTGTGGGAGCCACGCCGTGCGCAGCACGCGGGGCGATGCGATGTGTGGATTGAGCAGACGGTGTCGTCTTGATCATGGCGTCGTCTTGCCGAGAGATTGGACTGAAATGACACCGGCGGCGCGCGGCCGCCGGTGTGGGGTGTGACAGACTTACTCGGTGAGGTAGGTCATGTCGATCGGGGTGGACGTGCCCCAGATGCCCAGCGGCGGGTTGCCCACTTTGCTGTTGTAGACCGTGTGGTACGGCAGCGTGTTGGTGTGGTAGACCGGCAGTTCGTCGGCGATGATCGCCTGGAACTCGTCGTACAACGCCTTGCGCTTGGCCGGGTCACCCTCGACCGCCGCCATCGCCATCAGCTCGTCAACGCGCTCGTTGGCGTAGCCCTGGGTGTTCGACCACACGCCCTTGGCAATGTTGGTGCTGTCGTAGGTGCGGTGCACACCGATCACCGGGTCACCCCAGTTGAAGACGGTGTCCCAGCTCATGTCGAAGTCCATGGTGCCCATGCGCTTGGCCCAGGTCGGGAAATCCGCGCTGGCGCGCACTTCGACGTCGATGCCGACTTTCTTGAGCGCCGCCTTGACGTACTCGACTTGCGGTTTGACACCCGGCCAACCGAAATCGATGGTCAGGCCGAAGCGGGAATCGCCGTCCATCGGGAAGCCCGCTTCGTCGAGCAGGGCATTCGCCTTGTCGAGGTCCACGTCATAGCCTTCGACATCACCATTGTAGAACGGGCTGTCGGGGTGGATGCCGGTGCGGGAGTCAGCAGCCGTACCCTGCATCAACGCGTTGGCGATGAAGTTCTTGTCGACCGCGTAGGCGATGGCCTTGCGCACCCGCACATCGGCCAGCGGGCCTTTGGTGGTGTTCATGGCCAGCCAGTCGAGCGGCCCGATGCCGCCGTAGCCTTCGTCGGTGACGGTCAGGCTGTCGACTTTCTTCAGGCGGTTGATGATGCGCGGCAGCGACTCGAACGCACCCATGTGGATCTCGCCGTTTTCGTAGGCGATGGCGCGGGCGGCCGGGTCGGTGATGATGCGCATCACGACCTTGTCGAGGTAGGGGCGGCCTTCGATGAAGAAGTCGTCGAAGCGCTCGAGGATCACGTGCTCACCGGACTTGTATTCGACCAGCTTGAACGGGCCCGAACCGACCGGGTTCTCGTTGTTGCGCGGGTGGGTCTTGACCTCTTCGAT
>CALDHJ010000018.1 GCA_937941555.1 uncultured Granulosicoccaceae bacterium
GACGCGGGTCATGCCCTGACCCTCACACAGCGCGCAGCGGCCGTCACCGGTGTTGAAGGAAAACCGGTTGGCGGCGTAGCCGCGCACGTTGGCTTCGTTGGTTGCAGCGTAGAGCTTGCGGATGCTGTCCCACACTCCGACGTAGGTTGCCGGGCAGGAGCGCGGTGTCTTGCCGATCGGGGTCTGGTCGACTTCGAGCACTCGGTCGATGCTGTCCCAGTTGTCGATCGATGCGCAGCCGTGCCACACCGGCCTGGGGCCACGTTTGCCTTTTTTCCTGGCGTGGTGTGACAGGCGTTCGCTGACGTTGTCGCCGATGACGTCGCGAACCAGCGTGCTCTTGCCTGACCCCGACACGCCACACACACCCACCAGAACACCGAGCGGAATATCGAGTGAGTCGACACGCAAGTTGTTCTCGTGTGCCGAGGTCACGCTGAGGATTGTGCCGACGATGGGCGACTCGCTTTGCATCTCGCGCGGCATCGGGTGCGCGAGCGGTTGGCCGAGGCAACGGCCGGTCAGCGACTTGGGTGATTTGACGATCTGTTTCAGGCTGCCGCTCGCGACCAGTTCACCACCGCGCTTGCCCGCACCGGGCCCGATGTCGATCAGGTGGTCGGCGGCGCGCATGGTGTCTTCGTCGTGTTCGACCACAACGACGGTGTTGCCGCGGTCTCGCAGCTCGCCGAGGGTTTCGAGTAATACGGTGTTGTCGCGCGGGTGCAGGCCGATGGTGGGCTCGTCAAGTACGTAACACACGCCGCGCAGGTTGGAGCCGAGCTGGGCCGCGAGGCGGATACGTTGTGCTTCACCGCCGGAGAGGGTCGGGGCGGCGCGATCGAGTGTCAGGTAGCCAAGCCCCAGCCGGTCGAGCAACGCGAGCCGGTGAACGATCTCCTTGATGATGTCCTCGGCCACAGTCGCATCGCGGGTGCCGAGCTTGAGCCGCGTGATCAACTTGCCGGCATCGCCGATAGGGCTCGCGGCGAGGTCGGCGAGCGAGTGCGGGCCGACGCGCACGGCGAGTGCGGTCGGGTTGAGGCGTGCACCGTTGCAGCTCCGGCACGGCTCGCTGGTGCTGACGTGTTTCCAGGCAGCACCCTCGTCGGCGTCTTCCTCGCGAATCTCCAGCAGCTCGAGACCGGTGCCGACGCAATCGGTGCACCAGCCGTGGCGCGAGTTGTAGGAGAAGAGTCTCGGATCGAGGTCGGCAAAGCTGCGCTGGCAGCTCGGGCAGGCGCGTTCCGTGGAATAGAGTTGCTCCTGGCGTCCGGCGCGCACGCGCACGGCGCCGTTGCCGAAAGCAGTTGCCTGTTCGAGCGCCGCGTCGAGCGCGGCGTGGTCAGCGGGATCGATGATCAGGGTCGCGACCGGCAAATCAATGTCGTGTTCGATGTAGCGGTCGAGCCGTGGCCAGTCGACGGTCGGCGTGTCGGTGCCATCGACACGCAGGTGGCTGAAACCCTTGCCGTTCGCCCAGCTGGCGAGGTCGGTGTAATAGCCCTTGCGCGCGACCACCAGCGGGGCGAGCAGGCTGATGCGTTTGCCGCGGTGGCGCTTGAGCAACTGGGCGCTGATCGCGGCAATCGATTGGGATGAAATCGGGGTATCGCAGTCGGGGCAGTGTTGGTTGCCGACACGCACGAACAGCAAGCGCAGAAAATGGTGGATCTCGGTTGCGGTGCCGACGGTCGATTTCTGTCCGCCGCGGCTGGTGCGTTGCTCGATGGCGACGGTCGGCGGGATGCCGTCGATGAGGTCGACATCCGGCACCGGCGGCGGTTGCACGAATTGGCGCGCGTAGGCGTTGAGGGATTCAAGGTAGCGGCGTTGCCCCTCGGCAAACACGATATCGAAGGCAAGTGTGCTCTTGCCGGACCCGGAGACGCCGGTGATCACCGACAACTGCCCGTGCGGGATGCTCAGCGACAGGTCACGCAGGTTGTGCTCGCGGGCGCGGTGGACGGTGATGCTGTCGTGGTGAGCATAGTGCGCAGGTGCCTCGCGCACGGCGTTCTGTTCGTGGGCGTCGTACACGCCCCGCAGGGCGTTGCCAGTCGGGCTTGTTGCGTGGGCTTGAATGTCGGCCTGGCTGCCCGTCGCGAGAATCTCGCCGCCGGCATCACCCCCCTCGGGGCCGAGCTCGACCACATGGTCTGCGGCGCGGATGACATCGAGGTTGTGTTCGATCAACACCAGGGTGTGGCCGGCGAGCTGCAGTGAGCGCAACGCGGCGAGCAGTTTGGCGATGTCATCAAAATGCAAGCCTGTTGTCGGCTCGTCGAGCAGGAACAGTGAGGGATGTACGGACTTGCTCTTGCGGGCCTTGGTGCTGCCGAGATGGGCTGCGAGTTTCAACCGCTGCGCCTCGCCCGCGGACAGGCTCGGCACCGGTTGACCGAGTGTCACGTAGTCGAGGCCGACGTCGATCAGCGGCTGGAGGCTTGCGATGACTTTGGTGTCACCATCGAAGTGCGCACAGGCGTCCGCCGCCGTGAGTGAGAGCACCTCTGCGAGCGAGCGATTGACACCGTCTGCGCCCAGGTCCTTGACCTCGAGCAGCTCGTCTCGAAAGCGGTGGCCCTGGCAGTCGGGGCAGCGGATATAGACATCGGCGAGAAACTGCATCTCGACGTGTTCGAAACCGGTGCCGCCACAGCTCGGGCAGCGCAAACCGGTGTTGAAGCTGAAGCTGCCGGCGGTGTAACCGCGCTCTTTGGCAAGCGGCTGACCCGCAAAGCGTTTGCGGATGGCATCGAAGGCGCCGACGTAGCTTGCCGGGTTCGAGCGGGCGCTCTTGCCAATCGCTGATTGATCGACGAGCACGAGGTCGCCGATGGCCTCGTGTCCGGTGATGTGGTCGTGTTCGCCCGGCAACTCGACCGGTTCGCCGCGCAGGCGCTTGAGACCCTTATAGAGAACGTCGTGAATCAGCGTGCTCTTGCCTGAACCCGATACCCCGGTGATCACGCTGAAGTGGCCGAGCGGCAGGGCGAGATCGACGCCCTTGAGATTGTGCGCA
>CALDHJ010000019.1 GCA_937941555.1 uncultured Granulosicoccaceae bacterium
CATCGATTTGCGCAGCGCGTCCTGGCAGAGTGCCGACGCATACACCCTCGCCGACGGCGCTCGCCGCTTCGAAAACTGGGAGTGCTACGTCGCGGGCAAACTGGGGCTGGCACGGGCCGTGGACTACGCGCTCGACATCGGCCTCGACGCCATCGCCGACCGTGTGCAATCCCTCGCCGTGCAATTGCGCAATAGCCTTGATGCCCTCGACGGCGTCTCCGTGCACGACCAGGGCGAACATCCCTGTGCCATCGTGACCTTCCAGAAACACGGCATCAGCCCAAGCGCACTTGCCGCGGCACTGATCGCACAGCAGCAGTATGTCTCGGTGTCCTCCGTGGGCAGCGCCAGATTGGACCTCGGCGCGCGCGGCATCGACAGCCTGGTGCGCGCGTCGGTGCACTACTTCAACACCGAAGACGAAGTCGGCCGTTTCTGCGCCGCTGTCGACGCGCTGTAAACTGAGCCCACCGGGTGACACGGTGCGTCACATCGCACCGACCACCCACCGGCATCCAGCACAGACTTGACACGGCGACCTGCCCGGAGGCACTCGATGCTTGCATTCACCCATCCCCGAGCCGAACTGGTCACCGACCCGACCCCCTGCAACCGCCTGCCGAGGCTCTCGGCCGCATTGGGCATCGAGTTGTATATCAAGCGTGACGACGTCGCCGGCACCACACTGGGCGGCAACAAATCCCGACAGCTCGAGTACTACTTTGGCGCCGCGCTGGCAGCCCGGGCCGATACCGTATTGATCACCGGCGCCGTGCAATCGAATTTCGTGCGCACCACAGTCGCCACCGCCAACGCACTCGGTATGCGCGCGGTGGTGCAACTTGAAGACCGCGTTAAAGGCATGTCTGACGTCTACCACCAATCAGGCAATGTCTGGCTGAACCAGTTGCTCGGGGCCGAGATCATGCACTACCCGGAGGGCGAGGACGAAGCCGGTGCCGACGCCGCACTGCGCGAGCGCGCCGAGCAGCTGCGCGCCGAGGGGCGACGCCCTTTCGTGATTCCGCTGTCCGCCGGCAACCCACCGCTCGGTGCGCTGGGTTACGCCCGCGCCGCCGCGGAACTCGCTGCTCAGCGCCCGAACATGGACCACGTGATCGTACCGTCCGGCAGCGGCCTCACCCACACCGGCATGCTCGCCGGGCTGCGGGCGGTCGGGTGCAAGGCGACGGTCACAGGCAGCTGCGTTCGCCGGCCGCTCGCTGATCAGCAGACCCGCCTGCGCGGTGTGCTCACCGCGCTGGCAGCACTCGAACCGCAACTCGGTGCCGCTAACGAAAGCGATATACAACTGTGGGACGGCGCCCTCACGCCGGGCTACGGCAAGGCGGGTGACACGGCCCGCGCGGCCATGCAGCTCGCGGCGATGAACGAGGGGCTGATACTCGACCCGGTCTACTCGGGCAAGGCCTTCGCCGCCATTCCCGCACTGGTCGCGTCCGGTGACATTGCCGCGGGCAGCGAGGTGGTGTTTGTGCACACCGGCGGGTTAGCGGGGCTCTTTGCCTACGCCGACTCGCTCGAACTCTGAGCAACCGAGAGCCGGGGCAATTCGCCCCGGCACACGGCGATCAGCTCGCCTCGGCGTAGGCCTCAAGCGGCGGGCAGGAGCACACGAGGTTGCGGTCACCGAAGACGTTGTCGATGCGCGATACCGGCGGCCAGTATTTGGTCGCGGCCTGGTGTGCGCCAGCCGGAAAGGCCCCTTCCAGGCGGCTGTAGCGCCGGTCCCAGTCGTCGCGAAGCAGATCGCTCGCAGTGTGCGGTGCGTGGCGCAAGGGACTGTCGTCCACCGCGTGCGCACCGTTCCGAATCGCGTCGATCTCGGCCGCGATTGCCAGCATTGCATCGCAAAAGCGATCAACTTCCGACAGCGATTCACTTTCGGTCGGCTCGATCATGAGCGTGCCCGGCACCGGAAAGGACATGGTCGGGGCGTGAAAGCCGTAGTCGATCAGACGCTTGGCGACGTCATCCACCGTCACGCCAAGCTCATCCTTGACCGGTCTGAGGTCGATGATGCATTCGTGCGCGACGCGGCCGTTGTCGTCGCTGTAGAGCACCGGAAACGCACCGCCAATGCGGCTTGCGATGTAGTTGGCGCTCAGCAGTGCCACCGCACTCGCCTGACACAGCCCTTCGCTGCCCATCATGCGCAAATACATCCAGACGATCGGCAGAATACTCGCCGAGCCGTAGGGTGCGGCTGCGACCACGCCGGTCTCATCGCCCCACTCACGGTGACCGGGCAGGAACGGCGCGAGGTGAGAGCGCACGCCGATCGGACCGATACCGGGCCCACCGCCACCGTGCGGAATGCAGAAGGTCTTGTGCAGGTTCAGGTGCGAAACATCACCGCCGTACTCTCCCGGCGCCGCCAGGCCCACTTGGGCGTTGAGGTTGGCGCCGTCGATGTAGACCTGGCCACCCGCTGCGTGCACGCGCTCGCACACATCGCGCACGGCTTGCTCGAAGACGCCGTGGGTCGACGGATAGGTGATCATGATGGCCGCGAGGTTGTCGCGGTGTGTGTCGATCTTGTCTTGCAGGTCGTCGACATCGACATCGCCACGCGCATCGCAGGCCACCACCACCACGCGCATACCGCACATTTGCGCACTCGCGGGGTTGGTGCCGTGCGCGGACTGCGGAATCAGGCACACATCCCGGTGGGCGTCACCGCGCGACGCGTGGTAGCGCTGAATGGCCAGCAAGCCAGCGTATTCGCCCTGGCTGCCGGCATTGGGCTGCAGCGACATGGCGTCGTAGCCGGTGCAGGCGCACAGCCAGCGCTCGAGGTCGTCGATCATGCTGGCGTAACCCGCGGTCTGTTCGACTGGTGCGAACGGGTGCATGCCGGAAAAGGCCGGCCAGCTGACCGGCATCATCTCGCTCGCGGCGTTGAGCTTCATGGTGCAGGAGCCAAGCGGGATCATCGCCCGATCCAATGCGATATCGCGGTCAGCCAGGGTGCGCAGGTAGCGCATCATCTCGGTCTCGCTGTGATACGCGTTGAACACCGCTTGGCTCATCGGCATGTCGCTGCGCAAGAGCGCCGCCGGCAGAGCGTGATCCGCGACGTCGATCTCGACCGGGGATTTGCCAAGCGCTGTTGCGATGGCCGCGACCAAGGCATTGAGCTCATCGGTGGTCACCGTCTCATCGACCGACACGGCAAAACCGACGTCGAGTGCGCGCAAGTTGAAGCCGGCCTCGCGGGCGGCGGCGAGCACCGTCGCCGCCTCGTCGGTCGAGACTTCCACGGTATCGAAGCG
>CALDHJ010000020.1 GCA_937941555.1 uncultured Granulosicoccaceae bacterium
GGCTTGGTTCAACGCGCCGCGCGCGAGATGCTTGATCACGGAACGTTTTCATTTGCTGACGCACAGATAGCCGACGCCGAACTCTGTGCGCAGTTTTCAGCAATGCGAAAGGCCTAATGTGTTGATGAGGATTAGAGACGAAGACGGATGGCAGTCGAGCGCGCGAATGTGTTTGCTGCAACCCGGCGCATGTGCAACCTTGTTACGTCGCAGAGGTCGCAGTCATTGAAGCTAGGGAACCTCCGAACAAGCCCCATCAGTCAGGAAGGCCTGCCCCACGATACTGCGTTGAAGCCAAATCAAAAAATGCTCATTTACTGCGTGTAAACTCCGCTTTTTTGCTCTGGCTTCGCCTTGTCTCGCACTCAGCTGAGACTTGTTCGGAGCCTCCCTGGCTTTAAGCCTCAACTGTCCGGGCCTGATGGTCTGGGTGTGCGCCACCCTGGTGATGTGTCCGTGAGTGACCTGATTCCGCTTCTGCTCTTCGCCGTGAATGTCACGGCGCCCATTCTGCTCGTGCTCGGAACCGGGGTTGCACTGCGTCGCGTCAACCGCATCGATGAAGCGTTCCTCGGTCGTGCGACCTGGATCGTCTTCAATGTCGCAATGCCATCGATGCTGTTCGTGAAAATGGTGTCTTCGCCTGCGGGCTCGGGCAGCAGTGTACGGATGTTGCTGGTGGGTGTGATCGGAACGGCGCTGGTGTGTGCGTTGATGATTGCGATCGTGCGCGTGCTGGTGGCCGACGTCGGAGAGCGCGGTGTGGTCGTGCAGGGCGCGTACCGCGCCAACATGGGTGTGGTCGGGCTCGGCTACTGTTACAACGCCTTCGGGGACGCGGGCATCGCGGCTGTTGTGCTCTACCTCGGCGTGGTGACGATCTTGTATAACGTCATCGCGGTGGTGTTGCTCAATCACTACCTGCACGGTCGCAGCGACTGGCGTTCGGCGCTCGTTGGCGTGCTGCGCAACCCGCTGATACTCGGCATCCTGGCCGGTGGAGTCGTGCGTGTGTTGGATATCCCCGTGCCGACCACCTTGCTGCGGACTCTCGATTACCTCGGTCAGATGGTCTTGCCATTGGCGCTTCTGTGCACCGGCGCGGCGTTGAATTTTGGCGCGCTGCACGCCGCGCCGCGCAACGCTGTGCTCGGGTCGCTCGGCAAGGCTATCCTGTCGCCGATCATTGTGGTGGGTCTCGCTCTGATTGCAGGCCTCGACGGCATGGAGCTGGTGCTGGTGTTTCTCATGGTGTCAGCCCCGACCGCCAGCGCGAGCTACGTGATGGTCCGAGCGTTCGGCGGCAACGATGGGCTAGCATCGAACATCATCGTGGTCAGTACCCTGGCGTCGATCGTTTTCACCAGCCTCGGCCTCATGGCGTTCAGGCTTGCAGGGTTGGTCTGATCCGCTGCAGTGCGTCAGCCGGCGTCACCGAAGGTGATCGCGACCTTGCCCTGTACCTGTCTGCCCATGACGTGTTCGAGTGCTGCGACGGTGTCAGCGAGCGGGTACGTCTGTTCCACCGAAACCTTGACCCGGCCCTCGGCATACCAGCCGATCAGTTCGGCGAAATTGGCTGCGGCGACGGCCGGTTCGTGGCGAACGAAGCTGCCCCAGAATACGCCAACGACGCTGAACTCCTTGACCAATGCGAGGTTGGTCGGAAACTGGGGGATTCGCCCACTCGCAAAACCGATGACCAGCAATCGCCCACCGCGCGCCATGACCCGGCAACTGGTATCGAAGGCGTCGCCCCCGACAGGGTCGTAGACGACGTCGACGCCGCCGCCGCTGAGTTCTCGGGCCCGCGTTTTGAGGTCTTCGGTTGCGTAGTTGATGACGTGGTCCGCGCCATTGGCGGCGGCAAGTGCGCATTTCTCTGCGGTTGAGGCAGCGGCGATCACGGTCGCGCCCATGGCCTTGGCAACCTGCACGGCCGCAAGCCCGGTGCCGCCCGCCGCACCGAGCACCAGCACGGTTTCACCGGCGGCAAGCTTTGCCCGTTGCTTGAGCGCGTGGTGGGCGGTGCCGTGTGCACACAAGAGGTTGGCGGCCTCCTCGTCGGGCAAGGTGTCGGGCAGCGGTATCAGAGTCGCAGCGGGGACACAGATGTACTCGGCGTAGGCGCCGAAGCGCGCACTGCTGCCCATCACGCGCTGGCCGATTGCCGGTGCACTTGCGCCGTCGCCGTAGGCCACGACGTCACCGCAGAATTCCATTCCCGGAATGAAGGGGAGCGGCGGCTTCGCCTGATAGAGGCCTTGAATGACCAGTCCGTCGGGAAAATTCACACCCGCCGCACGCACTCTGATAAGGGCCTCGCCGGGTCCGGGCGTAGGTGTCTCGGCTTCCCCGAGTCTCAGCGTGTCGAGCGGGCCGAACTGGTCACAGAAGATCGCTTGCATGGGGCATGAGCCGTGTTGGTGTGGAGCCATGTTACCCCAGCCATTGCGCATGGCAACGCGCGAGTTTTCGCCGGCAACGTGCGATCATGGGTTTCCCATCGGACTGAACGGCGCCGACGACATGCGTGCACTGTGTGACGATTTTGCCGCCGAGTGTGCCGCACTCGGGGCTGTGCTGGACACCTTCGAGCCGTCTGCCTGGCAAGAGACGACACAGTTCGCCGGCTGGAGCATCGCGGACGTGGTGTCGCATTTGCATTTCTGGAACGACGCGGCCGTGATGGCGGTCGAGCAACCCGCTGCACTCGAAGAGCGAATGCGCTCCGTCAACGCGGATCTCGCTGCGGGTTTGACCTTGCGGGAGATCGAAATCCGGATGTCGCCCGACACCGAGCTCGATCTGTTCTCCCGCTGGCAATCCGGCTGTGAGGCAGTTGTGGCGTGTTATGCCGCGCTGTCACCGACAGATCGGGTGCAGTGGGCCGGGCCATCGATGTCAGTGCGCTCAGCCCTCTCGGCGCGCTTGATGGAAACCTGGGCGCACGGACAAGAGGTGTTCGATCACGCCGGTATCGAGCGTCCGGAGAATGATCGAATTGCACACGTGGTGCGGTTGGGGGTGAATACCTACGCTTGGAGCTTTGCTGTGCGTGGTGCGACGCCACCGGGGCCTATGCCGTACCTGGTGTTGCGCTCGCCGAGTGGTCAACAGTGGGTGTTCGGCGACGATGATGGTGACAATCGAATCAGTGGGGACGCGGTGGCATTTGCGCAAGTGGTGGCACAAACGCGCCATGTCGACGATACGGCGTTGCATGTGACGGGTGAGACTGCCACAGCCTGGATGGCGTGTGCACAGTGCTTTGCGGGCCCGCCCGAGACGCCGCCCGCACCGGGGACACGGTTCCGACGGTGCTGAGGGTGGCGGCGTGTTGTCACCGTGCCTCTGGAGTCAACGGCACGGCGGTGGGTCAGGTACCGGTTTTGGGCCGACTCTTGTTCGGGTTGGTGTTGTAGTGTCGGTACGGTGATCGCGATCGAATCCTCACGCCTTTCTGCTGACGGTGTTGGGCATGGTGTCGGTGTTGGGGGCCGACCAACTCGTGCCACGCATCTGTTGCGATGGGTTGCAGACCGATCGGTTGACCGACCAGAGAGATCAGCGGTGAGCCAAGTGTGACACCCGGGTTTTCGTTGTCTGCGCCGAGCCAGGATTCGATGTACGCCATGATGGGATCGTCGCCAAACACTGCGTTGAGATGGGCTGCGACTTGCTGTGCCTCGCAGGTGGCGGCACTCTTGCGCGCTGCGCCAAAGGACTCAGTGGCGTCCAGTCGACGGTGCAGGGCCTGCGAATCGATAAAAGACTGTGCGAGCTCTGCACTGTTCGCCTGCGGTCTGCCGCTTGCCTGCAGTTGGGTGAGTGCCGGCAGCAATACCTGCAAGGTGGCCTGCTGCATCACACGGTCGAGCAGCGGTGGCACGGCAACCGGTGCGTGATCGCGCGCAGTGAACTGCTGTGGCTCGGGCACGGTGTATTGCATCGATTCCAGCGCGTCGAAGGATTCGCGCAACACGCTGACCGGGTCGCTCAAGGCGGGCTCGGGTTCGGCCGGACTGAGTTCGCCGACGCGACCGAGCTGCTCTTGCTCGAACAGGCAGTGGTAGTAGGCTGTCAGGAGGTTCTTGTCGGCAACGATCTGTCGAATGGGACTCGTGCTTTTCAGGGTGGCAGGTCGCGCTGCCCAATCGATTTTTTCGTCGCCGAGTGTGTAGCGTCCCCAGCCCTGAGAGGTTCGCTGCCCGATGCCGGTGAATTGCCCGAGTGCTAGCAACCGCCACCAGTCAGCGGAGAGCTGGTTTGTGTCGCGCAAGGTAAGCTGCCCGCAGAGGCCGCCCATGCCACGGTCCCGTGAGCTTGGGTCGCTGTAGATGCCATCCAGCCAGAACAGGTCCGTTGCGTCATATCCGACTTCGGGGGCGGCAGCGCGGGGAGGCAGGTAGTCACAGCCGCGACGGCGCAGCAGGTCTGCAAAGCTGTCGCGGACTCGGTTGACCAACAACGCCGGCTCGAGGTCGTCGGCGGTGTGGCAGTAGCGGGATTCCCCGCGTGCATCGAGTCGGTCGCCCTTGTCTTTCAACAGTCTCACCGGCGCATGCATTTTCACCCGCAGGCGTTCGGCGTTGTGTTCTGACAATGACGTGGCGAGATTGGAGAGACCTTTCACATCGAGCACGGAGAGTTCGGCCGCGCTTTTTACGGCATTACCGGTGAAGTCGTCGTGCAAGCCGATGAAGCGGAGGTTGTCGCGGAAACAGATGCGGCGCTCTCTGCGCAGCGCCGAGTCTGGCAGCATCTGCAAGCTCTCTATCAGCTCAGTTAGCAAGGCCTCGCCACCGGCGAGACTGACAACGGAGAAGCTGTAGTGGTCGCCTGGCGCGAATTGCGTTCTGCCAGTCTCCAGGCAGTGGATTCGCAGCAGCGTGTCGAAGTCGGGCGGTTCGCGCAGCAGGTGGCGCACGAATGCAGCGAGGCTTGCCTGGTGAAAGAATTTCGGCTGGGAGGCGCCAGTGAACTGCAGCGTGACGGTCGCTGAACGAACAGGCAACAATTGTTCGATCGGCAATGCGGGTTCGTC
>CALDHJ010000021.1 GCA_937941555.1 uncultured Granulosicoccaceae bacterium
GTCACCCGTGTTGAGGTCAACCACTCTGGCCTCAACCGCTTCGAACAGCTCGTTGATCGACTTGCCCTCTTGCATCAGCCCGCCGATCTGCAGGATGTTCTTGCGCTTGTCGAGCACCTTGTTGGACTCCTGCAGCGGACGCAGCGCAACCGCCGCTGCCGAAACCAGGATCGAACAGCCCAGGCACAACGCGATCGCGACAAACAGCGTTTTGCCGCGGCTGTCGTTGGGCATCGACAGGTACTTGTTTAACATCGCTTTCATGAGCTCACCTCCGCACCGAGGGCATCAAGTCGCGCAGCACGCCGTTTGACGTTGCGCTGCACCACGACGTAGTCGATGAGTGGCGAGAAAATGTTGGCAAAGAGAATGGCCAACATGATGCCCTCGGGAAACGCCGGGTTGACCACGCGAATCAGAACGGTCATCACGCCGACCAAGGCACCGAACCAAAACCGGCCGGTGTTGGTGTGTGAAGCCGAGACCGGGTCGGTCGCCATGAACACCGTGCCGAAGGCGAACCCACCGAGCACGAAGTGCCACCAGAACGGAATGCCGAACATCGGGTTAGTTTCAGAGCCGATCAGGTTGAACAGCAGAGAGGTCACGACCGTACCGGCCAGCACACCCACCATGATTCGCCACGAGGCGATGCGGGTGTAGAGCAGGACGCAGGCGCCGAGTATGACCGCCAGCGTCGAGGTTTCACCAAGCGACCCCGGCACCACGCCGAGGAAGAGATCCCACCAGCTGTAGCCCAGCGCAATGACCGCATCGAGGCCGCCTGCCGCCGCTTCACCGAGTGCGGTTGCACCGGTGTGTCCGTCGACTGCGGTCCAGACCGCGTTGCCGGACATCGCCGCGGGGTATGCGAAGTACAGGAACGCCCGACCGGTGAGTGCGGGGTTCAGGAAGTTCTTGCCGGTACCGCCGAACACTTCCTTGCCGATCACGACACCGAAGACCACGCCGAGCACGACCATCCAGAGCGGAATGTCGGGCGGGAGCGTGAGCGAGAACAGGATGGATGTGACGAAGAAACCCTCGTTAACTTCGTGACCCCGCACCGTTGCAAACCACACTTCACAGATGCCGCCGGTGATGAAGACCGTCAGGTAGATCGGGAAGAAATACCAGGCGCCGTGCCAGAAGTTGGCAAACGGGTTGGAGGGGTCGTAGCCGAACCAGCCCGTGAAAATGCCACGCCAGCCTTCGACCTGCTCAAGCCCCATCGACGCCATCGCGAGGTTGGCCTGGTAGCCGGTGTTGAAACAGGCCATGAAGATGCAGGGGAAGGTCGCCAGCCAGACGTAGGCCATGACGCGTTTGAGGTCGAGCGCATCGCGGATGTGCGGTGCTGCGCGGGTCGTCTCGGGCGGGCTGAACAGCAAGGTATCCGCCGCCTCGTAGATCGCATAGAACTTCTCCAATCGGCCACCGCGTTGAAACAGCGGCTCGATGCCATCGAGGTAATCACGCAACCATTTCATTGTCAGCCGTCCTTCTCAATGATGTCGAGGCTTTCACGGAGCGCTTCTCCGTACTCGTATTTGCTGTGACACACGAAGGTGCACAACGCGAGGTCTTCCTCGTCGAAGTCGAGCGCACCCAACTTCTGCGCCTCGTCCGTGTCGCGCACCAGAAGCGCACGCAGGAGTTGCGTGATCAGTACGTCTTGCGGCACGACACGCTCGTAGTTGCCGATCGGCACCATCGCGCGGCGACTGCCGTTTTGAGATGTGTTGAACGAGAGAGTTTCACCACCGCCTTTGAAAAACACCGGCAGGCTCGAGTACCAGCCTTTGAGCAGCGGGTTGACCCAGTGCATGAACTGGCGGGGCCGGCCATCGGCGAGCGCTACGACCTGCTGGCTATAGCGACCTAGCCAGGCGCTTGAGCCCTGCGCGTTGAAGCCGTCGAGTACCGAACCGGACAGCACGCGAACCGGACCGCCTTCGAGTTGATCGGCAACCAGATCCTCGGTGCTCGCTCCCATGCGGGTGCGCAACAGTCGCGGTTCCTTGACCTTTGGACCGGCCAGCGCAACGACGCGCTCGAGGAACAGCTCACCGCTGTCGACCAGCTTCCCGATCGCGACCACATCCTGGTAGCCCACGGACCAGACCTGGCTCTGTTGGGTAACCGGGTGCAAATGGTGAATGTGTGTGCCGGCAAGGCCCGCGGGGTGCGGCCCCGCAAAATGGTGGTAGTGCACGTTGTCGACAGCCGGCGACGGCACGGTGGTACCGGATCCGACGCAGACATGCACTACCGGCGCGAGCGCACTCAGCGCCCGCAACCCATTTTCGAACGCGCTTTGGTGGTCCGCCAACACGACACCCGGCTCCTGAGCCAGCGGCCGCGTATCGATTGCCGTGACGAAAATCGCCGCCGCTTGTGCGTCAACCGCGGGTACCTTGCTGTACGGGCGCGATCGCATCGCCGTCCAGAGCCCACTGTCGATCAACAGTGCGCGCACCGCGTCACCGTCTGTCGGATCAACCGCATCGAACGACCGCGCT
>CALDHJ010000022.1 GCA_937941555.1 uncultured Granulosicoccaceae bacterium
ACTGAAGACGCGTTGTTTAGAGCGACTTGGGCCGGCTTTCACGTTACCCGCGTTTTCTCGACCACAGAGCGCGCTGACGGCCTTTTGGGCCGCTGGGACGAGATCCGGCATTTCTTGCAAACGCACCACGTCGACCAGGTATGGATCGCGCTGCCGTTGCGTGACGTCGATGTGCTATCAACACTGATGGAGCGCCTCGAGCGTTTCGTTGTTGACGTGCGGTTTACGCCCGACCAGCGTGGCGCCGAGCTGATGCAGGGCTCGCTCGTGTCAGTTGCAGGCTTGCCGATGGTCAATCTGTCGGTTGCTCCGATTGAAGGTCACAACGTCATCCTCAAGGAACTTGAAGACCGCATCCTGGCCTCGGTGTTCCTGCTGATCGCGTCACCGGTCATGCTGATGATAGCGCTTGCGATTCGCCTGACGTCGAACGGGCCTGTTCTGTTCAAACAGGAGCGACTTGGCTGGGGCGGCAACCCGATTCAGATGTACAAGTTCCGCACAATGCCCGTCGGCGTCGAATCCGACACCGGGCCGGTCTGGAACAAGGCGGAAGACAACCGCGCAACACCGCTCGGTGCCTTCCTTCGCCGCACCAGCCTTGACGAGTTGCCCCAGCTTATCAACGTGCTTCGCGGTGAGATGTCATTGGTGGGGCCGCGACCTGAACGGCCGATCTTTGTCGAGAAGTTCAAGCACGAAGTGCCGGGCTACATGCAAAAACACCGTGTCAAAGCCGGCATCACGGGCTGGGCACAAATCAACGGTTGGCGTGGCAACACGGACCTCAACCAGCGCATCGAGCACGATCTCTACTACATCCGAAATTGGTCGCTGTTGTTTGATTTGAAGATCATTCTGTTGACTGTCTTTCGCGGGTTCGTCAACAAGAACGCCTATTGAATGGGACGCACTGAACACACCGAATCCTCTGCGCACGCGCGGTGGTTGTTCTTCGGTCTGTTTTTCTTCCTCTTCACCTACCGCAGCAGTGGTGGCGTCTACTGGCTCGGCCTGATCCTGATTGGCATCTGGTGGGCTCTGGCTCGGCCGGCTGCGCCCGCGCTGCCGCGTGTGCTCTACCGCGTCGCCGCGCTCTACAGTCTGATCTGGTGTGGTCATGCTGCGTGGATTTTCTACCGCGGCGAATACGGGCTGTGGGCCACGCTTGAAGCCTACCGACACTACCTCGAGCTGTTGCTGTTCATCCCGTTGTCGGTGGCGTTCTACCACGCGCGCCAACACCTACTGGCGTTGATGTGGATACCGGTTCTGGCGGTTGTCGTGCGGGTCTTGAGTCACACCGATTACGGCGACATCCATCGCACGTTCTTCTCTGCACCCGGATTCGGTTTCGGCAAGCACTACGTGACCTTCGGCATGCACGTGATGATCGCGTTCCTGACGGCGATCGCCTTGCTCGGCATGACCCGACACTGGATCGCCGGCCGCCGTTTTCGTGTGGCCTACTGGGTGACGGTGCCGTTTGTGCTGCTGTTGCTGTTCCAAGCGCTGGTCACGTCGGGCTCGCGCTCGGCCTGGCTGTGCGTACTGGTGGGGTTGCCGGTGTTGGCGTGGTTGCACCGGCGGGAGTTGATTCAACGTCTTGACTCCGCGCTTGCAAAATGGGTTGCGGCCGGTCTGGTGCTGTGTCTCGTGGTGATAGGTTCGGCGTCGCTCAACAAGATCCAGCACCGCTGGTCGGGGATGTCGGATGCCGGGGCCGGGTGGTTCTCACTTGACACCTTGAGCCGTGAAAAAGACATCTTCCCCGACCGGCGGATCTACCTGTCGGTGTTCGGGATCGAACGATGGTCGGAGCGGCCGGTGCTCGGACACGGTCCGAGCGCGGTGCCGGTCTTCCTGAGCGAAGACCCCGATTTTCACGTCCACCCGCACCTGCACAACACGTACGTCCAGGTGCTGGTCGAAGGCGGTGTCGTCGGTGCGGCGGCGGTGGTGCTGTTGTTGCTGGCGATTGCACACGGCGTCTGGCGCACGCGCCACGGCGCGGGCAGCCGCGAACGCGATCTCAGGCGCTGGCTCACCGTCGTGGCCCTGTGTGTGGCGGTCTGGAGCCTCGCGAATTTCCACCTGCACAACTCCGATTGGCGCTTCACCTGGAACTGGTTCGCTGCCATCGGCGCCTTGCTCATGCGCCTCGAGCACGAGGATGTGCTCCGCGGTTAGCCCCGGAGGGGGCGGTGTCGCGGAATCGTGACACCGCGTCGGATCACAGGGCGCAGAACCTGACTGCCGGGCGCGGTTCGCGATACAATCAGCGGATTCAGAACCCACGCCGCACGCATGAAAAAGCTGTACATCAAGACCCACGGCTGTCAGATGAACGAATACGATTCCGCCAAGATGCTGGACGTCTTGAACGAGTCGGAAGCCGTCGAGCTGACGGACTCGCCCGAAGACGCGGACATTCTGCTGCTCAACACCTGCTCGATCCGCGAGAAAGCACAGGAGAAGGTGTTTTCCGAGCTCGGGCGCTGGAAGCCATTCAAGCAGAAGAACCCCGACGTCATCATCGGCGTCGGCGGCTGTGTGGCGAGCCAGGAGGGCGAGTTCATCGCCGAGCGCGCGCCCCAGGTCGACATGGTGTTCGGCCCGCAGACGCTGCACCGCCTGCCGGCCATGCTGGCACAGGCCCGCGAGACGCAGGCACCGGTTGTGGACATCAGCTTTCCGGAGATCGAGAAATTCGATTGTTTGCCGGAGCCACGCGCGGAGGGCCCGAGCGCGTTCGTCTCGATCATGGAAGGCTGCTCGAAATACTGCGCGTTCTGTGTGGTGCCCTACACACGCGGCGAAGAAATCAGCCGCCCTCTAGATGACGTGGTGGCCGAGATCGCAAAGCTCGCGGAGCAGGGCGTGCGGGAAGTGAACCTGCTCGGGCAGAACGTCAACGCCTACCGCGGCGATACACTCGAGGGTGACACCGCCGATCTGGCTCACCTGATCCGCGTCGTAGCGGCTGTGCCGGGTATCGACCGCATCCGTTTTACGACCTCACACCCGGTCGAGTTCAGCGACAGCCTGATCGGGGCCTTCGCCGATGTGCCAGAGCTCGTGAGCTTTGTGCACTTGCCGGTGCAAAGCGGGTCCGACCGCATTCTGGC
>CALDHJ010000023.1 GCA_937941555.1 uncultured Granulosicoccaceae bacterium
GGACCGGGCCGACGCAACGGGTTAACTGCAACAAATGCGCATTTTGATTGGCCGTCACACGTCGTCCGTCACACGTGGTCCGTCACACGGCTGGCATCAACGCTGTATCGTGCGTCCGGCGTCCTGCGTACCGGCGGCCGGAGGGCAGGTCTTGCTGCCGGATGGGACCTGTTCGGAGTTTCCCTAGAGTGTCATGCTGATGGCAATCAGCAGCACTGAGCAGGACATTGCCAACACCGCCGAGGTCGACCACAAACGGCACTGACGGCGAACCTCTGCATCGGGTGTCAGTAGAGCCTGTGGCAATGTGAACGCACCGAATTCAACGCCGAGCATACTGCCCTCGGACGAACGCTCGAGGTCGCCGCGCAGTCGCTGATAGCGATACAACGCATAGAGTGCGAATACCCCTGTCGCGCAGGACAAGGCCAACAGAAGCGTGGTCAGATCAGCCATGGCGTATCAATCCGGTTACATGTGTGCGATTCGTCTGCACGATACTGCGCAATCCGGATGCGGTTTGTGAGTCGGATCGCATTCTCACCCGACAATACGACCGACTTGGTACCATGCGGTCCCGCACCGCTCTCGCCGGGCCCATTTGATCGGATTTGCCAACAACATGAAGCGCCACAAGCATTTCTACGTGTCCTGGGAAGAACTTCACCGCGACACCCGCACCCTCGCCGCCCGGCTCTTGCCTGCCAACCAGTGGACGGGCGTCATTGCCATTTCCCGCGGTGGCCTGATTCCCGCCGCGATCATCGCGCGGGAGCTGAACCTGCGGTTGGTCGACACGATTTGTGTCGCAAGCTATGACTACTCGCAACAAGGCGATATATCGCTCTTGAAAGGTGTCCTGGGTGGGCACGACGGCACGGGCATGTTGCTGGTGGATGATCTCGTCGACACCGGTGCCACTGCGCATTTCGTGCGCAACCTAGTGCCGAAAGCGCGGTTCGTGACCGTTTACGCCAAGCCCGCCGGGCGCGACACGGTGGATGATTTCATCGAGGAAGTCGCTCAGGACACCTGGATCAACTTCCCCTGGGACATGGCACTGGAGCGCAGCATCCCGCTCGTCGACCAGGTGGAATCCGCCGAGCTCGCGACCTGATCATGAGCGATTCACCGAGTCACACCGTGCCAAGCAGTGGCCGTGCGTTCCTCGAATGCGAGCACAAGCGGGTCACCCTGCTCGGCATGTCCGGCGTTGGCAAAAGCACGTTGGCGGGCTGCCTACCGGCCGATCGCTGGTTCCACTACTCCGGCGACTACCGAATCGGCACCCGATACCTTGAAGAAGAAATCGTCGACAACATCAAGGCGCAGTGCATGGAACTGCCCTTCGTGCGCGATCTGCTGCGCTCCGACTCGATCTACATTCGCAGCAACCTCACCATCGACAACCTCGCACCGCTGTCGACCTATCTCGGCAAGTTGGGCGACCCTAACCTCGGCGGCCTGTCACTACCCGAGTTCAAACGCCGCCAGCAATTGCACCTCGAAGCTGAGACGCAGGCCCTGCTGGACGTGCCGCGCTTCATCGACAAAGCGTCACGCATCTATGATCTGCCACACTTTCTGATCGATGCCGGCGGCAGTCTCTGTGAGCTCGACGACCCGTCCGTCATGCAATGCCTGGCAGCGCACAGTGTGGTGTTGTATATCCGTACAACCGACAGCGACGAAGAGGCGCTGGTAGCGCGCGCGCAACACGCGCCAAAGCCGCTGTACTACCGCTCGGCGTTTCTCGACAGCCACCTCGAAACCTACATGCAATCAAACGGCTACCAGTTTGTTGCCGAAATCGATCCGGACGATTTCGTGCGTTGGGTCTTTCCGATGCTGTTTACCGCGCGGTTGCCGCGTTACGAAGCGATCGCAAAACAATATGCAGTGAGTGTGTCGACCGACGAGCTGCATACGGTGCGTGACGAACAGGATTTTGTCTCTCTGGTCGCTCTTGCGCTGGACCGACGATCGACCGGAGCACGCTGAGATGCCCCTCGTTGCCCACAACGGATTGCCGACATTCGCCCGCTTGCGCGAAGAGGGCTGCGACGTGCTCAGCCCGGAAAACGCAGACAAACAAGATATCCGCGCGCTGCACATCGGCTTGCTGAACATGATGCCCGACGCCGCGCTCGAGGCCACGGAGCGGCAATTTCTGAGGCTGATCGACCGCGCGAACCGCGTGGTTCAAATCACGGTGCACCCGTTTACAGTCGACGCGCTGGCACGTGGCGAGCGAGCGCGCCAGCACATTTCGGCCCACTACGAGACCTTCGACCAGGTCCGCGAACACGGACTGGACGCGCTGATCCTGACCGGTGCCAACGTTACGCAACCGGCACTGGAGACCGAAGCGTTCTGGCCCGAGCTCGCCGCTGTCACCGATTGGGCCGCCGAGCACGTGACGTCAACGCTCTGCTCCTGCCTCGCCAGCCACGCGGTTTGGCAGCACCGATTCGGCATCAAGCGCACGAACCTGGGGCGCAAGTGCTGGGGTGTATTCGAGCACCGCCCGATTGACAGCCAGCACCCCCTCGCGCAGAACATCAACTCGCGCTTTTCGGTTCCGCACTCCCGTTTCAATGCAGTCAGCCAGGGCGAACTCGAGGCCAATGGCATTCGTGTCCTGACAACCAGTGACGAGGCGGGCGTGCTCACAGCTGTTAGCCCCGACGGATTCCGTTTCGTCTTCATGCAAGGCCACCCTGAGTACGATACCAACAGCCTGCTCAAGGAGTACAAGCGTGAACTGGTGCGCTTTTCCGACGGCGAAATCGACAACCCACCGCCCTTCGTACGGCACTTTTTCGACCGGCGCAGCAAGGCCATAATCACCGAGCATATCGACGCGCTCGCAGGCGCGCGGCGCAACGGATCCGCTCCTCCGCCATTCCCCGAGCACCTGATCGAAGATCAGATCGACAATGTCTGGCGTGACACCGCCAAGGCGATGGTCAGCACCTGGATCGGCAAGGTCTACCAACTGACCCATGTCGACCCACGGCAGCCATTTCAGGCCGGCATTGATCCCGAGAATCCGCTTTCACTCTAAGCATTGCGAACCCCGCGTTATCCGGCAGTTCTGTCGCAATCGTCAAACACGGCGCGAATCCAATTGCTCACCCCGGGCCGGCGTGCGAGATCGAGAACAAATTCCTGTCCGCGGGGCGTGACCTGCAGTTCGCAATGTTCCTGCTCCACACGCCAACGCGCCGGCTGCGTGTGATAGCTCATACAATCGAGTCCGGCGTCGTGTGAGATTGGCGCAAAAGTTCTGGGCAATTTCCAGTGGCTGCGTGAGCGACCGGGTGCGGTGAGGACCCGCCGAGCCGAGACATCGGGCCAGACCCCTGCGCCCGCAACACGGGTCGATACGCCATCGACTGACAACTGCTTGCGCCCGATAAACATTGCATTCTCGCCGGCAAAGGATCGCTGACAATGCACATGTTCACGCCATGGTGCTGCCGGGGAATGCCGCGTCAGATCAACAATCTCGGCCACCTGCAACCAACCGAACAGGATATGCAGGTCGGGCGCGCCAGGCTGGAATCGCCATCCCCTGCCCACGCGATCGACAGCCCGAAACCAACCGAAGAACAAGAACAGGTCCCCAAC
>CALDHJ010000024.1 GCA_937941555.1 uncultured Granulosicoccaceae bacterium
AATCCCCTCGATCTGCGGGGTCCGCGGCACAATGCCGGTTGCGATCACCACGTGGTCAAAGCCTTCGGCAAGCTCGGCTGCGGTCACGGTTCGACCGAGCTGTTGCTCCACACCAGTATCATCGAGTCGATTGCGGAAATACCGCACGGTCTCGCGAAACTCTTCTTTGCCAGGTATCTGTTTGGCGATATTGAATTGGCCACCGATTTCGGCTGACGCGTCGAACAGAGTCACCTGATGCCCACGTTCAGCGGCCACACAGGATGCTGCCAATCCTGCAGGCCCGGCACCCACAACGGCAACGCTCCGAGGTGTGCGTGTCGGCACCCAGTTCAACTCGGTCTCCCGTCCTGCACGCGGGTTGACCAGGCAGGTCGCGTGTTGTCGATTGAAAATATGATCAAGACAGGCCTGGTTGCAAGCGATACAGGTGTTGATCCGATCAGCTTGATCAGCAGCAGCCTTGTTGACGAAGTCGGCGTCCGCCAGGAACGGTCTCGCCATGGAGACGAGATCGGCCGCCCCGGAGGCAATCAGGTCATTGGCGACTTCCGGTGTGTTGATACGGTTGGTTGCGACAACCGGAATCGATACGGCAGGTTTCAGGGCTTCGGTTGCGAAGCTGAAGGCCGCACGCGGCACCCGGGTTGCAATAGTGGGGATTCGAGCCTCGTGCCATCCGATCCCGCAATTGAGTACGGTCGCCCCGGCCTGCTCGAGACCTTGCGCCAGCGCGACCACCTCGTTCCAGTCACTTCCAGACTCGATCAGATCGAGCACACTGAGCCGAAACACGATAATGAAATCTGAGCCCACTCTCTCACGCACGCGCCGAACGATCTCGAGGGCAAAACGCGACCGATTCTCGAAGCTCCCCCCCCACGCATCATCGCGGCGGTTGACATGCTCCACCAGAAACTGATTGATCAAATACCCTTCTGACCCCATGATCTCGACGCCGTCATATCCCGCTTCTTGCGCAAGCCCGGCACACCGGGCAAAGGCGTCAATCTGGCGCTCAACGCCCCTGCTCGAAAGCGCACGGGGTTTAAAGGGCGTGATCGGAGACTTGACCGCACTCGGCGCCACGCTGAGCGGGTGGTAACCATAGCGACCAGCGTGCAGTATTTGCAGCGCAATTTTGCCGCCTTCCGCGTGCACCGCATCCGTCACCAGCCGGTGGCGAGCCAGTTCTCGCCGCCCGGTCAACTTGCCGGCAAAGGGTCCGAGCCACCCCGCTATGTTGGGCGCAATACCACCCGTCACGATCAACCCGACCCCCCCACGAGCGCGCTCGGCAAAGTAGGCGGCGAGCTTGGGGTAGTCGGCCTTGCGGTCTTCAAGGCCGGTGTGCATCGACCCCATGATGACGCGGTTTTTCAGGGTCGTGAAACCGAGTGAGAGCGGCGACAGCAACGCCGCGTAGGGATGGCTCATGAACGTATTCCGGGCAAGCAGGATGCGAGTGAGTGTAGCCCGCCCCGCTGACGCGCCCAAGGCGCTATAGTCTGGCTTCTGCTCAAACGATATCCGATCCGTGACACCGCTTTCCCTGTCTACCTTGAGCCTTGAACTCGGCGCACTGGCCTTCGGTGACGAGAACGGTGAAAGGTGCCTCGCGATCCACGGCTGGATGGACAACGCAGCGAGTTTTGCACCCTTGGCAACAGCCTTGCCCGAGTACCATACGGTAGCGTTGGATCTACCGGGACATGGGCTGTCGACCCACCTGCCCGAGGGTTGTCACTACCACTTGCTTGATCACGTGCAGTACGTTCTGGCCGCCGCCGACGCGTTGGGATGGACGCGATTCAATCTCGTCGCACATTCCCTCGGCGCGTGCATCGCGCCCTTCGTGGCTGTCGCGGCACCGGAACGGGTCTCGCGCCTGGTGATGATCGACGGTATCGGCCCCCCAACCGAGCCTGCTGAGGCCTTGCCTGAGCGCCTTGGCCGCAGCGTCGCCCAAGTACTCGACAGTCGCCAACGGCTTACCCGAATCTACTCCAGCGTGGACGATGCCGTCGCGGCCCGGCTGGCCGCAACAACCATGACCCACGAAAGTGCGAAGGGCATCGTCGAGCGTTCGCTGCGCGAAACCGACGGTGGTTACACCTGGCGATTTGATCCGAAAATACGTCTGCCCTCACCGAGCTACCTGAGCGAAGACCAGGTCACAGTGTGCCTCGCCAATGTGCGTTGCCCCGCGTTGCTGATCGTCGCCAGCCGGGGTGTCAAGCACGTGCGAGAGCACGCAGCACGGCGAGCTGGCGCAATGCAGAAAAGTGTGGTGCACGAAATCGACGGCGATCACCATTTGCACATGGACTCACCTGACGCTGTGGCCTCGGCATTTCGGAAATTCGCATTGCACAGCGCACCATCGTGACCCGTCGCCAACCGTCAACCTCGACAACTGGCCCTCTTGACACCCCGAGCGCACTCAAGTGATATCCCACTGATCTACGCCAGGTTGTCGGGACCGAACGCGGCTGGCAGTAACGCATCCAGCGTGAACACTCGGCGCACACCGTCAGGGCTCGCCACCACAATCGGGGTGTCGGGCTTTGCAAATTCGCGGATTTTCTGACGACAGCCGCCACAGGGTGTCACCAGCAGTTCGCCCTCACCGACGACAACAATCGCCTCAATACGCCGGCCACCGTTCTTGACCATCGCAGCGATCGCGCCGGCTTCGGCGCAGGTTCCCTCCGGATAGGCTGCGTTTTCAACATTGCAGCCGGCGTGCAGCACGCCCTGATCATCACGAATCGCCGCGCCCACCTGAAACCCGGAATACGGCGCGTAGGCGGCATGCATGGCTATCACGGCGGCGTCGAGCAGCGGTTGCCAGACGGCAGAGTCAGCGGTGTGCATCAACGGTCCTTCGAGTAGGGCACGCCAATCGCCTTGGGCGCTATGGAACGACCAAAAAAGCCGGCAAGCAAAACCACAGTCAACACATAGGGCAGCGCCTGAATCAGTTGCACCGGCACCTCGCCAACAAGCGGCAAGGGCACCCCTTGCAATCGAATCGCCACCGCATCGAGCAAGCCGAACAACAGGCAGGCCCCAAGCGCTCGCCCGGGGCGCCAGTTTCCAAACACCATCGCAGCCAACGCAATGTAGCCCTGACCCGCGCTCATCTCGCGTGAGAATCCAGCGTTTTGTGCAATCGCGAGGTAAGTGCCACCGACGCCACACAAGACACCCGCGATAATCACTGCACGGTAGCGAAGCCACGTGACCGATATGCCTGCTGTGTCAACGGCTTGCGGATTCTCCCCGACCGCCCGTAAGCGCAGACCGAAACGTGTGCGATAGAGGACCCAGGCCGTGCCGATAACCGTCAGAAACGCCGCATAGACCAACACGTTGTGCCCGCTGACGACAGCCTGGTAGAAGGGCCCGGCCGCCGGCACCGAACTCAATGCCTCGGCGCCCGGAAGCTCCACCGGCATGAATCGCTGATCGCTCGCCAGATTCGGTGTTTGACCACCGCGACGAAACCAGGCGTGTCCCAGTACAACCGTCAAACCGGACACCAGAATATTGATGGCAAGTCCGCTTACGACCTGATTTCCCCGGTGCGTGATACAGGCAAAACCGTGCAGGAGCGAGAGGCAGGCCGACACACTGACCGCACACAGAAGTGCGACTACCGGCGACCCGCTGACGTGGGCCATACACGCCGCGACAAAGGCCGATGCCAACAACTTGCCCTCAAGACTGATATCGATAATGCCGGAGCGCTCTGAAAATATGCCAGCCATGGCACAAAATATCAGGGGTGTCGATACCCGCAACGCGGCGTCGAAGGTGTGCAACATCACGTCGAACATCAGCCGCCCTCCACAATAATGCGCTTGCCGACAACCAATCCGTACAACCGGGCAATCCACGGTTCACTCATGTAGGCCAGCGCACCGGAAAACAGAATCACCAGCCCTTGAATCGCGACGACCATCTCACGCGTGATGGTTGGCATGTCAAAGGCGAGCTCTGCCCCTCCCTGGTACAGCGCACCGAACAACAGACTCGCGACCACGATGCCGAAGGGATGGTTGCGGCCCATCAGTGCCACGGCAATGCCGGTGAACCCGTAGCCCGCCGTGAAGTTGAGCAGCAGGCGGTGCTGCGTGCCGAGTATTTCATTGAGCCCCATGAGCCCTGCGAGGGCCCCGGAGAGACACATGGTGACGACAACAACGCGTTTGGGATCAATACCCGCATAGACCGCAGCCGGCTCACCTTGCCCGACACACCGCAACGCATAGCCCCAACGCGTGTGCCAGATGTAGAGCCACACACCCACGGCAGCAACGAGCGCGATGACCAGCGACAGGTTGGCCGGCGAGCGATCCCAGGATAGTCCGACCCATGCCGCCATCTCGTGCAGATAGGGCAAATGCGTGCTGTCGGCAAACGCGCGCGTCTCAGGGGCCATCTGACCCTCGCCGATGATCACACTGACAAGCATGTAACCCAGAAGCGCAGCGGCGATGAAATTGAACATGATCGTCGTGATCACGATGTGGCTACCGCGATGTGCCTGCAACCAGCCGGGCACGAGGCCCCAGAACGCCCCGAACGCAGCTCCCATGGCCAGGCACAGCGGAATCAACAACCACGCGGGCAGAAATGCGTCAAGGCTCAGCGCAACCAGTGCCATGCCCAGTCCGCCTACGTATGCCTGTCCCTCGCCACCGATGTTGAACAGCCCCGCGTGAAACGCAACGGCCACTGCCAGCCCGGTGAATATAAAGTTGGTGGCATAAAAAAGGGTGTAGCCGATCGCTTCGCCGTAGCCAAAAGCGCCGAACACCATGAGTTTCACCGCTTCGACCGGGCTCTCGCCAACGATCCAGATCACCAATCCCGAAACCAACAAGGCAAGCGTCACGTTGAACAACGGCACAACGCCCACACTGACCCAGCGTG
>CALDHJ010000025.1 GCA_937941555.1 uncultured Granulosicoccaceae bacterium
CCCGTGTTGGCGAACAGCGATGCCATTTCATTCAGGGTTTCATCGTCGCTCAGGCGTGCCCCGCTGAACAGCGCGTTCACTCGCTCCATTGACTCGGTGTCGAGGGAATAGGCCCCGTTCTCCGCAAAAGCCGCCATCGCACGGCGCACAAACTTCGCATCTCGGCCAGAGGCCTCGAACAGCAGGCGCTCGAAATTGCTCGACACCTGAATGTCCATGCTGGGCGACAGGCTGGGCCTGACCGCCTCTGCGACCATGTCGCCGGATTCGAAAAATCGGGCGAGAATGTCGTTGTGGTTCGAGCCGACAACAAACTGCTCGATCGGCAACCCCATCTGCTGTGCCACCCAACCCGCGAAGACGTTGCCGAAATTGCCACTGGGCACAGCGAAGGACACGGGCTGATCGGGCGCACCGAGGGTCAGCGCTGCCCGGAAGTAGTAGACAACCTGCGCCGCGATGCGCGCCCAGTTGATCGAGTTGACCGCAGACAGTCCCATGTCGGCCCGGAAGACCGGGTCATTGAACATGGCTTTGACCAGCGCCTGGCAATCGTCGAAGTCGCCGTCCACCGCAAGATTGTGGATATTCGCGTCGTGGACTGTTGTCATCTGGCGGCGCTGCACGTCGCTGACACGCCCGTGGGGGTGCAACATGTAGAGCGTCACATGCTCGAGCCCCCTCACAGCCTCGATCGCCGCCGACCCGGTGTCGCCGCTGGTGGCACCTACTATGACGCGGTGCTCGTTGCGCGCCGAGAGAATGTGCTCGAAAAGTTGCCCGAGCATCTGCAGGGCAAAATCCTTGAACGCGAGGGTCGGGCCATGGAAGAGCTCCATCAACCACAAACGGTCGTCGAGCTGAACCAGCGGCGCAACGGCCGGGTGATCGAAGCTGCCATAGGCGGCATGCGTCATCCGCGACAAGGCGTCCCGGTCGATTTCGTCACCCACAAAACGGGACAAGACCTCGGTTGCCAGATCCGCGTAACCCAGCGACTTCCACTCACGCATTTCCGCAACCGACACGGTCGGCCACGCCGTCGGCAGATACAGCCCGCCATCGTTCGCCAAGCCGGCCAGAACCACATCGCAGAAACCGAGCTCAGGTGCGTTGCCCCGAGTGCTTGTGTATTTCACGCAACCCATCCGCTGTTTCAGTGCACAGAACCGCGCATTCTACCAGCACTGCTGCGCCATGCAGAGCGCCGCATTGCGACGGCAATGGCGCAATCACCCCAGTTCGTATTCGCTGGCGTCGCTAGACTGCCTCGCTTCAGCGTAACCAGGGAACGCAGATGAAATCGCATGCCAGAGCCGTCGTCATCGGAGGTGGAGTCGTTGGCTGCTCCGTGCTCTATCACCTCGCACGCGCCGGATGGACCGACACCGTACTGATCGAGCGTGCCGAGTTGACCGCAGGCAGCTCATGGCACGCAGCGGGTGGATTCCACACTCTCAATGGCGATCCCAATGTCGCGCAATTGCAGTCGTACACGGTCACGCTCTACAAGGAACTCGAAGCCCTGACAGGAATGGATTGCGGTTTGCACCTGACCGGTGGCGTGATGCTCGCCGATTCCGAAGAGCGCATGAATTTTCTCCGGTACGTGCATTCCACAGGCCGCGCCCTGGGCATGGAAACCGAGATCATCACACCTGCGGAAGCCAAGATCCTCAACCCGCTGATGGACGAACGCCATTTTGTCGGGGCACTCTGGGATCCGGTAGAGGGCCACCTCGACCCATCGGGCACCACCCACGCCTACGCCCGCGCCGCGCAGAAACTCGGGGCCGACATCGTACTGCGCAACCCCGTCACCTCAATCGAGCAGGCACCGGACGGCACCTGGTCGTTGCACACCGAGCAAGGCACCATCCAGTGCGAGCACGTCGTGAATGCCGGCGGACTCTGGGCGCGAGAAATCGGCCGGATGGTGGGTGTCGAACTGCCCGTTCTCGCGATGGAACACATGTACCTGCTCACCGACAGCATGCCGGAGGTTCAGGAGTTCAACGCCACAACCGGTCGCGAGCTGGTCGCCGCGATCGATTTCAAGGGCGAGATCTACACCCGCCAGGAGCGCGACGGCATTCTGCTCGGGACCTACGAGAAGGCCTGCGTGCCCTGGTCACCAATCGACACACCCTGGGACTTCGGCAGCGAACTGCTGCCCGAAGACCTCGACCGCATCAGCCAGTCTCTGGAGATCGGGTACAAGCACTTCCCGGCTTTCGAGCACAGCGGCATCCGCTCTGTCGTCAACGGCCCCTTCACTTTTGCACCCGATGGCAACCCGCTGGTCGGACCGGTCCAGGGCCTGACCAACTTCTGGTCGGCTTGCGCCGTCATGGCGGGATTCAGCCAGGGCGGCGGGGTCGGTCTGGTACTGGCAAACTGGATGGTTGACGGCGACCCGGGCTACGACGTGTTCGGCATGGATGTCGCACGCTACGGCGACTTCACGTCCCTGCGCTACACCAACGCGAAAGTCCGCGAGAACTACTCGCGGCGCTTTTCGATTCGGTTTCCGAACGAAGAACTGCCAGCGGCTCGGCCGCAACAGACCACCCCTCTCTACGACATCATGACGCGTGACAACAACGCCGTCATGGGCGACACCTGGGGTCTGGAGACACCCTTGTGGTTTGCGCCACAGGGCGAACAGGCTGAAGACATTCTGAGCTTCCACCGCAGCAACGACTTCGAGCACGTCGGACACGAAGTCAAGGCGGTACGCAAAGGCGTAGGCGTGACGGAGATCGCCAATTTCGCCAAGTACGAAATCAGCGGATCGGGTGCAGCGGCCTACCTCGACCGCCTCATGACCAACCGCCTGCCCAAACCGGGACGGCTCTGCCTGACTCCCATGCTGAACGAGCGCGGCAAACTGATCGGCGACTTCACCATCGCCTGCGCCACACCTGAGCGCTATGTGTTGTTCGGCTCATCCGGCGCACAGATCTACCACATGCGCTGGTTCGAGCAACAGCTGCCAGGTGATGGATCCGTTCGGATTCACCGCTTTGGCCAAACGCTGGTCGGTCTGTCGATCGCGGGTCCACGGTCTCGCGATCTGCTCGAAAAACTGTGCGACCGGCCGGTCGATAATACAAACCTGAAGTTCATGGACTACCGCGAGATGGATGTCGCTGGCTGTCCGGTGCGATTGAATCGCATCAGCTACACCGGCGACCTCGGCTACGAGATGTGGATGGAGCCCTGCTACGAGCGCCGTGTCTACACCGAAATCAAGCGGCTGGGTAAATCACTCGGTGTCGTCGACTTCGGCATGCGGGCGTTGCTCAGTATGCGACTTGAAAAGAACTTTCCCACCTGGTTTGCCGAGCTGCGGCCGATCTACGGCCCGTTCGAAGCCGACATGGACCGCTTCGTCAAACTCGACAAGGGCGAGTTCATCGGACGCGAGCGTGCGCGGCAGGAATATGAAGAAGGTGGGCGTCTCAAGCGCGTCAGTTTTGCAATTGAGGCGGTTGACGCAGATGTCATGGCCAACGAGCCGATCTGGGCACGCATTCCGGGGGATGTACAAACGGCCATCAGCGCCCCGCATGGCTACGGTGCACGGCGTTTCGACGCGCAGAACACAGACCTGCCAAAACCCGCTGTGCAGCGTGACGGCGACTGGCAAGTTGTCGGTTGGGTCACCTCCGGCGGCTATGGCCACTCGGTCGGAGCCTCCCTCGCACAAGGCTATATCCCGGCGTCACTCGCAGACGGCGCGCAGACCGATTTCGAAATTGAAGTCCTCGGTTGTCGGCGACGTGCCACGCTTGCGCTCGAACCGTTATTCGATCCGACCGGCTCACTCATGCGAAGTTGAACTCAGCCAGACAACGTGCGGAGCCTGGCCGAGATCAGGATGGCGAGCGATTCTGTCGGATTGGCGGGCTGCTCTTGAGCACCAGGCGAATCAGCTCACCCACACGGCGGGTGCGCGTTTTGGCAAATATCGAGCTGGTCTGCTTCTTGATGGTCTCGGGGGACACACCGCGGATTTCGGCCACTTCAACCTTGGTGCGCCCTTCAACGAGCAATTTGCACACGTCGGTTTCGGTTGGACTCAACCCATAGGCAACTGACATCCGATCCGCGTTGAAGGGCGCGGGGTTCAACGGGTCGATCAGGGTCACGAACGCACCACCCCAATCGCGCCCCATGTCCCCAGCTGAGTCGCGAAGTGGTGCCACTTCGACCAGCAAAGCGTGGTCTGACGCGCGCCGTTTGATGGAACGCAACCACTCCACCGTTTTTCCGGAGCCGCTCGCCGTATCGGATACCGCCTGGATAGCCGCTCGCAGTTCGTCGCTGAGCGTGGTGTCTCGGCAGGTCAATTTGTCGTCGCCGTTGAGCATCAGGCCATCGCGCGCATCGAGAATGCGGTGCGCTTCCGTGTTGCCTTCAATCAAGGTGCCATCTGCACGCACGACGCAGATGCCCACTTCGAATTGGTCCAACACGGAGAGCAGAGTGCTGTTTTCGCGCTGCAATTGAGCAATCGTGTGCCACATTTCGACCGACTTTGCGGCATGCGGCAAGATCAACTGAATGCGTGACAGGGATTCGCTCGGTACCGTCTCGAACTCCACACCAAACTGAAATGCAATATTGTCACTCCAGCAGAGATTGTCGTTGAGCTTCGCACCGGCTCGCCTGAACACCTGCATCACATCACGGTAGTACTCATAGTCTTCGCGACGCTTGAGCGAGACGTCGTCCTGCCAGTAGTCACCGTCTGTCAACACGCTCTGTTTCTGGTGCCGGTGCACGAACTCCCACGGTTCGATGTCGTACTTCCAGAAGTATTTTTCGAACACATCAACCTGTTCACGTGTCAGCGACCGCCAGAGTGCACTGCCGGCATTGAACCGCCACGTGGATTGCACTTCGGAGTCGTGAAACATCAGGTTGGCACTGCGAGAACCAACGAAATCCACGCAGGCATCGAGCGCCGGAAACCACGACTTCGGGTCGCTGGCTGCATCGTAGATATCGGTGACGATCTTGACTGGGAAATCCATGGCAGCTGTCGAAATACCCAAAAGGATTGGCTGAACGTCGAGTCATTCCACCATAGCAGGATGGCGAAAAGTGTGCACTGAATCAGGGTGCGAAGATCGAGCAGTGTCAGTGCCGCGATTCCGCACGGCCGGTCGCTGATCCAGCATTTTCACTTCGCGGTTGCCAGTAGCATCAAACTCCAATTTATGTGCCCGGTCCTCCATGTCCAACACCCCATCCCGCCGCCGCGGAAGGCGTGCCGCCCCGAACCGTCTCGCACAACCAGCGCGTCGCGCCCTGACCCGATCTCACGCGCCGGTAGATCTTCTCCCGGCTGAACAACTAGAGCTTGTCCACAACGCATCCCTGGACATTCTCGAGACCGTCGGACTGGAGGTGTTGGGTGATGAGGCGCGCGCGATCTACTGCAAAGCCGGCGCCTCGCAGGACGGCAATCGGGTGCGCATCCCGCGCCAGGTCATTCTCGATGCGGTTGCCTGTGCACCCGAGTCATTCAGCCTGCACGCCCGCAATCCCGAAAACACGCTCCGCATCGGCGCCGATGCGATGGCATTCTGTTCCGTCGCCAGTGCACCGAATTCACAAGATATCGACCACGGTCGCCGCAGCGGCAACCAGGCCGACTTTCGCAATTTCACCCGCTTGAGCCAGCACTTCAACATCATCCACATGATGGGTGGGTACCCCGTTGAACCGGTGGACATCCCGAGCTCGATTCGCCACCTCGAATGTCTGCGCGACTTCTGCGTGTTGACCGACAAGCCCTTCCACTGCTACTCACTCGGACGCCAACGCATTCTCGATGCGTTGGAAATCACACGAATCGCCAGAGGCATCGATCAGGACACTTTGCTGAAAGAGCCAAGCCTTTTTACCGTGATCAACATCAACTCGCCGTTGACCCTCGACATACCCATGTCGGAGGGATTGATCGAAATGGCTCGCCACAATCAGGTCTCGGTAGTCACCCCCTTCACCCTCGCCGGAGCCATGGCGCCCGTCTCGCTGGCCGGTGCGCTGGCACAACAGAACGCCGAGGCACTGGCCGGCATTGCCCTGACCCAGTGGGTCCGCCCGGGGGCGCCAGTGATCTATGGCGGATTCACGTCGAACGTTGACATGAAATCCGGTGCACCGGCATTCGGCACACCCGAATACATGAAGACTGCGCAGATCGGCGGCCAGCTCGCGCGCCACTACGGGCTCCCCTACCGTTCATCTAACGTGAACGCCGCCAACACGGTCGATGCTCAGGCTGCGTACGAATCGGCATTTTCATTGTGGGGCGCAGTGACGGGTGGTGCCAACATGTTGATGCACGGCGCCGGGTGGATGGAGGGTGGACTGTCCGCGTCCTTCGAGAAATTCGTGATTGACTGCGACCTGCTGCAAATGGTCGCAGCCTACCTTGAGCCCGTGGAGATCAATACCGAAGAGCTGGCGCTGGACGCCATACAGGACGTGGGCCCTGGCGGCCATTTCTTCGGCACAGACCACACACAGACTCGCTACAAGACCGCGTTCTATGCACCCATGGTGTCCGACTGGCGCAATTTCGAGACCTGGTCGGAAGTTGGCAGCCCGCTCGCCCACGAAAAAGCCAATCGTTTGTGGAAGCAAGCGTTGGAAGAATACCGGGAACCCCCAATGGACGACGCCGTGCGCACCGAACTCGATGCCTTTGTCGATCGGCGCATCGCAGAGGGCGGTGTCGCTACCGATTTTTGACACCCGTCACAAAACACCGCCTCAGCACCACTGATTGGCCCTGATTTCACCCGCCTGCAGACCCCGAAAGCTGTCTGCTTGTTTCATTAGTGACGCACTTCACCGATTTGGCGGCAGCCTGTCCTTACACTGCTCGCACGCTCAACGAGAGCAGAACGGTCGACCAACACGACGACCCACTGCCTCACTGACCGAAAGTCGGTCACCCACTCAATCGCGGAATGTGCAGCCACCATGACGACAAAAGACCCCAAATCAGGCAACGCCATCAAATTGAACGGACGGGTGTCCAGAATGCGTACCGTCCCCCCGCGCGGTGCCGTGGCGACCGACAGCGCACTGTCCGCCGATGTGCTGCACATCCGGAGCCGCAAGCCGATTGTCGACCCGAGTCAGCTCGATACCACGCCAACAAAGCCGCGTGCCAACGTCCAACGCATCCACGACAGTGGCAATGTGGACGCGACGATTCTGAGTTTCCCGAAGGTCACAGCGGACGCCATCGACATCTGCGACACATCGTTGTTGTCAGAAACACCGGCCGACGCCGGGTGGGCGCAAAAAAAAAATGTGATGTAGTGCCAGAGCCACAACCGCAGCGCCATGAGGTGCCGCCTGCACAGGCCCTGCACGCGTCACACACCGTCAAGCACGACATCAATCAGGTCGCACAGCCAGAGCCGCCCCACCCTCGGCAATGGGTGCGGCCAGTGTCGATTCTGGTCGCGCTCATTGTCGCCTTGTTGTTGGCATTGCACTCGCTATAGCGCCTTCAATCCGTCGCTGAACGAATACCGAGATAGACGCTGTCGGCCCCGTTGCGCCGGGTGTGCAAAAGACGCTGCCGCCACATGAATTGCGCAGGCGAAAGTTGAATCAGACTCTCCAGCGCCTGCAGAATCTGTCTTGCGAGCTCGGTATCCTGCTCGGACGGAAAATGCTCAAGCGCAGGCAGGATACGCACTTCGTATCGGTGCAATTTTCTGTTGTAACCACTGTACACCGGCACGGCCGCAGCGCCGGCCAGTCGGCAGAGCCGGCCTGACCCCGTAACGGCACACATGTCGGTGGCAAAAAGCTCGGCGAACACGCCGTGCTCGGGGCCGAGATCCTCGTCAATCATTTGATAAAGCTGCCAGCCGCTGCGCATATCGCGCACCAGGCCAATCAACGGATCGTTTCGGGCCGCGAGGTACCCCCCATTTCGACTGCGCAACCGATGAAACAGCCACTCGAGAACGGGAGATTTGAATCGCCGGTAGTAACCGAGCATCGGCAACATCGACTTCAACCCGTGCGCAGCGTGTTCGAGCGCCACGTTGTGGCACACCAACAAGATCGTGGGTTGTTGCCGTTCAGCGCGCTCCCGCAAGAGGTCGAGCCCACTGTACGCCGTCCGCGCGCGCAATTTGGCCAGTGAGCCGAACCAGAGTGCCGGCAGATCCAGCCACACGCACCACTGCGTAGCACTGTGCTCACGCAGCAGCGTGTCAATCTGTTCGGGTGACTTCTCGGGAAAACAGGCCCGCACATTGCGACGAGCCGCCCGGTAGTGGCCGCGCCCCCACCGGTAGTGAACCGCACCAATCGCCGCCGCTATCCGATCACGCAGTCGAACAGGCAGCAACCACAACAGACTCAGAACGCCGAGGCCCACCCACACACCCCAATGGCGTGGTGACAGCAGAGGCAATAGGTCCTGTGATTTCGACGCGTGCTGCAACCGCCGATGCGGCTTGTCGCGATAGTCTACGGCCGGACACTGCGCACCGGGCTGCCAATCGACCGGCCGACCATCGTCAGTCATCGGACCGGGCCCGCGCAAGCAGGGTGGCGTAGCCTGATAACGGACCCGCTTCCGGGTCTTCCAAGTATTCGACGACATCGAGTTCGGCGAACAACGCCGGCAATTCGCCCGACGCCAGACGATAGTCCGCGCGGCGTGGACCGTGCCCCTGGTAGGCGCCGACGAAAGTCTGATAGAGCAGCAGACCACCAGGTGCCAACGCTGCCGCGATGCGCGCGCACAAACCGCGTTCGAGAAAACGGCTGACCACGATCAGATCGGCCGCTTCGCAGTCAAATGGGTAGGTCGCGAGATCGGCAACTTGGGTTTCAATGCGCAGGCGCTCACGTACTTTTCGTATTTGCGCCAGGGCCACATCCGACACATCGATCGCCAGCACATCCAGTCCACGCTCTGCCAGCCAGATCGCATTACCGCCGGCTCCACACGCGAGATCGAGTGCGAATCCGTGTCGTGGCAGGTACCGTTCAAATTCGATCAAACTCTCGCACACAGTCGGCTCGGCATCGCAGCGCTCGGCATGTCGGCGATTCCAGCGCGCGCGCTGAGTTGACTCAGCCACTACCGACGCCAGAATGCCGGTGTGAACAAGACCAGCAAGGTGAAGATCTCCAGTCGTCCCATCAACATGGCAAAGCTCAGCACCAACAATGGGAAGTCACCCAGGGTTGCATAATTGGCTCCGACCTCACTCAATCCCGGGCCGAGATTGTTCATGCTCGCCACCGCCGCTGAAAAGGCGGTCACATGGTCGAGGCCGGCAGTGAGCAACAGCGCAATGATGAACACGAACACCGCAACATAGGCCGCAAAGAACCCCCACACCACTTCCTGCACGCGCGGCGGAATGGCTTTGTGCCCGATCTTGACCACAAGCTTGGCCCGCGGGTGGACGAGCTGGGTGAGCTCGCGCATACCCTGACGAAACAGCAACAGCACCCGAATGACTTTCATGCCGCCACCCGTCGAACCGGCACAACCCCCAACGAAACTCGCGCACAGCAAGAGAAACGGCAGCGAGCCGGGCCAGTTGTAAAAGTCCGTGGTCGTGAACCCGGTGGTCGTTGCGATCGACACGACATGAAATATCCCCTGGCGTAGCGCATCGCTGATCGCGAAGTGGCCAAAGGCATAGAGCCCGAGGACAACCAGCAGCGACACACCACACAGGAACCAGATGTAACCCGCAAACTCGGCATCTTCCCGATAGGGCCGAAGCCCACGACCCCGAACGGCGAGAAAATGCAGACTGAAATTCACGCCGGAGAGCACCATGAACACGATGGCAACCGACTCGACCGCCGGGCTCTGAAAAAAACCAAGGCTCTCATCGTGCGTACTGAAACCGCCAATGGCCACGGTCGAAAAGGCGTGACCGACAGCGTCAAATGCCTCCATGCCCGCAACATAGTACGCACCGCCACACGCCGCCGTCAGCGCAAGGTAGATCAACCAGAGTGCCTTGGCGGTCTGCGCGATACGCGGCGTGAGTTTGCTGTCCTTGTGCGGTCCCGAGGTCTCGGCCTGATAGAGCTGCATGCCACCAATGCCAAGCATGGGCAGAATGGCGACCGCGAGAACAATGATGCCCATGCCGCCAAGCCATTGCAGCTCCTGTCGATAGAACAGCACCGCCTTGGGCAGATAGTCGAGCCCGACAATCACGGTAGCGCCCGTCGTGGTCAGGCCGGAAAACGACTCGAACAGCGACTGCGCCAGGCTCATGGTCGGGTAGGCAAACATCATGAACGGCAATGCGCCCGCCACACTCAGCACCAACCAGAACAACACCACAATCAGGTAGCCGTCTCGAAGGCGCAGTGCATTGCGTGCGTGCCGAACCGGAAAAAGCAGACACGCGCCAACGAGCAAAATGACCAGACCAGACCCGACGAAGACATTGACCACTGCCTCGTCATATATCACTGCAACAATGGCGGGCGGGATCATGGTGCTGCTGAACAGGCACAGCAGATAGCCGAGCACGCGCTGAATGACCTCACGCTGCATGGCTGTCCCCTGCCGAACCTGGGCGCAGCATCAGATGAACGTCGCCTTGACTTGACACAACCGCTCGATGTCCGGAATACGTTTCTTGTCGCTGACAAAAAAGATCAGGTGATCACCGGCCTCGATCACGATGTCATGGTGTGCCATCAACACGGAATCGCCTCGCACGATTGCCCCGATGGTGCTGTGCAATGGCAGATCGACCTCATCGACCCGGCGGCCTACCAGGCGCGAGGTTTTCTTGTCACCGGTCGCAATCGCTTCGATGACCTCCGCGACCCCACGACGCAGCGAGTGCACGGCTTCGACATTGCCGCGCCGGACATGGGTCAGCAAGTGGCCGATGGTGATCTGATGCGGCGACACTGCCACGTCGATCATGCTGGTCGGGATGAGCTCGGAATAGGCCACGCGGTTCACCAGTGACATCACCTTGCCCGCCCCCCGGTCCTTGGCCAGGATGGCGGAGAGAATATTGGCCTCGTCGTCGTTTGTCAGCGCACAGAACACATCCATGTCCTGGATGTTTTCTTCGACGATCAGTTCCACATCGGCCGCATCACCCTGGAGCACCATGCAATCGAGCTCACTCGCCAGGAATTCGGCGCGTTTGGGATCGCGCTCGATGACTTTGACGCGATACGCGTGCTGCAACCGGTTCGCCAGTTGAAATCCGATGTTTCCGCCGCCCGCAATCATCACGTGCCGGTTGGGTTGCATGCGGGCGCGCATTTCCTCCATGACCGATGACGCATGCGCGCGGGCGGCGAGGAAAAAAACCTCGTCGTCCGGCTCGATCGTGGTATCGCCAGTGGGAATGATGGCGTGATCACCGCGGTAGATCGCCAGCACCCGGCTGTCGACATCGGGCAGATGATCGCGCAAGGCACGCAAGCGATGACCGACGAGCCGCCCACCGCGTTCAGCGCGCACGCCGATCAAGCGCAATTTGCCTTCGGCAAAATCAATTGCCTGCAAGGCGCCCGGCAATTCGATAAGGCGTTCAACGTGCAAGGTCACCAGCTGCTCGGGACTGATCAGATAGTCAACCGGAATGTGGTCGGCGTGAAACAGAGCTTCGACGTTGCGGTAGGCGTTGTGCCGAACCCGCGCGATCTTGGTCGGTGTGCGAAACACCGTGTAGGCGATCTGGCAGGCCATCATGTTGACCTCATCAGCGCTCGTACATGCGATCAGCAGGTCGGCGTCGTCCGCGCCCGCGCGGCGCAGAATCTCCGGATGAGACGCTTCCCCGTGCACCGTACGCAAATCGAGCCGGGATTGCATTTCCCGCAGCACGTCTGCGTTCGTGTCGACGATCGTGACATCGTTGTCCTCGTCTGCGAGGTTTCGCGCGACCGCGGTTCCGACCTGCCCCGCACCCAGAATGATGATTTTCATGTCAGGCCTCAGTCACTCGCCCGTTTTGTCTCGATACCGAGGCTGCGAAGCTTGCGGTAGAGGTGTGTGCGCTCCATCCCAACCCGGCTGGCGAGATCCCCCATTCGGCCATCCACATCAACCAGTTGGCGAGCGAGATACACCCGTTCGAATTCAGCCCGAGCCTCCCGCAGCGGAAGATGAAGAGGCAGTCGGAACAAATCCCCCTCAGGACCCGAGTGCGGCGTCGCGTCCGCCACATTTTCCAACGCCGCGTCAACTTCATCAACAGAGACTTCCGGTCCATCAGACAGGATCAACAAACGCTTGATGAAGTTCAGCAACTGCACCAGATCACCTGGCCAGTCGGCGTGCCGCAAACGGTTTTTCGCCGCCACACCGAGGTGTCGGTATCCGAGGTTCTCGTTCTCGACAAGGTAGTCGATGTGCGACTCGACCACAGCAGGGATGTCTTCCTTGTGTTCTGACAACGGACGTGTCCGGATCGGCACCACATTCAACCGGTAGAACAAGTCTTCGATCACACCGGGACCATCAAGTTGCGCATCGCCGTCGGTTGATGCCACCACGCGCGCATCGAGCGACAAGGTACCGGTGCCACCAACACGGTGGAAACTGCCCGAGGCCAGACACGCATCGAGCTGTTTCTGCGCAGCGGCGGGCAACTCGAAAACATCTTGAAGGAACAGCGTGCCGCCGCCGGCTTGTTCGATCAGACCGACGGTTTGCTCGCCAGCGTGCTCACCGCCGAAGAGTTCTACGGCAGCCGTGCGGGGATCGAGCGCGTCACAGCGCACGATGACATAGGGTTTTCCGTATCGCTCGCCGTCAATGTGCAGCCGTTGCGCGATCTGGTGCTTGAGCGAACCCGCCGGACCACTGATCAGCACCGGCGCCGCTGTCGAGACGACTTTCGGCAACTGCTCGCGCATCTCACGGCTGTATTCGCTGTTGCCCACCCACTCGATCGGCTTTGGCTGCACACAAGCGTCGGTTTGGGGAGTGATCCTGCTCCAGGATTGAAGCGATTTATCTACCGTGCGCAACAGTTTCTGCAACGACAGTGGCTTCTCGACAAAATCCACAGCACCGAGACGGGTCGCCTCGACTGCTGTCTCCACAGTACCGTGACCGGACATCATCACCACCGGGCATTCAAGTGCACCGTGCGCTTGCCAATTCGCGAGCAGCGTGATGCCGTCTTCGTCTGGCATCCAGACATCAAGCAGAACGAGATCGGGATTGATGCTGTCTCGCAGTTGCGTTGCCGTTGCCGCGTTCTCGGCGGTGGTCACGACATAGCCTTCGTCGATCAGGATTTCCTGCACTGTTTCGCGGATATCAGGCTCATCGTCGACCACCAGAATGGACTTAGCCGTCATGCGTCTTCTCCAGGGAAGGAAGCAGCGGAAAACGCAGTGAGATCACAGCCCCACCCGTGTCCGCGTTGCCCAACTCGATATCACCGTCATGTTCAGTCACGATCTGTTTGACGATGGCAAGACCGAGGCCGGTGCCGCGGGTCTTGCCCGTGACGTAGGGTTCGAAAATGCGGTCGATGCGCCCGAGATCAAATCCCGGACCGTGATCACGCAACCGCAACATCACCGATGACTGGTCATCGGTAACAGATAAGCTCAGTTCCACACGCGAATGCGCCATATCCTCCTGCGCTTCGAGTGCATTCTTGATGATGTTGTGCAGCAATTGTCGCAACCGGCCTTCGTCGCCGTTGATGCGAGGCAGATTCTCGGGCGCCGTCATTTCGATCGAGCGACCGGACGGTACGCCGCGGTAGAGCTCGACGACATCTTCGAGCAAGAAGCCCAGATCGACGTCGGTGAAATGCAAGGCCGGGGTATCCGCGTACTCGGCGAAGGCCTTGACCATGGATTTCATGCTCTCGACCTGCTCGACTATGGTGCGTGTGGCGCGATCGAGCACCCGCGCGTCGTCGCCCAGCGTTTCCATATAGCGATGCCGCAACCGCTCTGCAGAGAGCTGGATCGGCGTCAGCGGATTCTTGATCTCGTGTGCGAGGCGACGTGCCACTTCACTCCAGGCGGCATCCCGCTCCGCGCGGATGATCGGCGAAATGTCATCCACGACCAAAACGTGTCCGCCTTCGGCCACGTCCATTTTCGCGCCGCGACACACCAGTGTGCGTGTGCCTCGCGCCGTCGGCAGATCGATGTTTTCCTGCCAGGTCGCCTCCCCCACTGCGAGGTGCGGTAACGCCGCTCTCGCAAGCGAGGCATAGGCACCGTTGCCGGTCACGGCATCGCGCATGTTCATGCCGATGATCTCGTCAGGGTCGTGTCCGAGCATGGTGACGCCCGCGGTGTTGATGGTGCGCGGGCGCGCCTGATCATCCAGCGTCAACACACCGGTCGAGATACGGCCGACCACGGCTTGCAAAAAGGCCCGTTGCTGTTCGACTTCGGCCTGGCTGCGGTCGGCGTCGTCTCGAGCAGTCTTGAGCTGCGACACCATTTCGTTGAAGGAATTGACGAGGAAGCCGAGCTCGTCGCGCCCACCAGGCGGGAGGCGCTGACTGAAATCGCCCTGGCTCACCGCAAGCGTTCCCTGAGCGAGATTGTGCACCGGACGCATCAGCGAACGCGCGAGGCGAAACGCGATCCAGATCGCGGCCAGAACCGACAGGGCAAGGATCAAAGACAGTGTCACCACAAAGCTGAATTTCAGCGGCTCGCGCATGAACGTCAGCTGCTGGTACCGCTGAAAGGTCGACTGCACTTCCTCACCGAGCTGCCGGCGCCGCGCATCGAGTGTGAAACGGGCTTCCAACACGTGAATATCGCGCATCGGCTGGGTGTCGAGAAAGGGCGTCAGAACCAGGATCATGAGCCCGTCGCGCTCGCTTTCTTCGATCTCTACAACCGTATCGCCCGAGAGCACTTGAGCCACCACGCTGGCACCGAGCCCACTGCTCGGAAAACCGAACCCGTCGCTGGCCGACAACACGAGTCCGCCCTGTCGGCCGCGCAGATTGAGCTCGTAAGCGTTGAACGCACCCAGTGCGCCGCTCAACGCGGGCACCAGTTCCTCGGTTTCGACTTCCGCAAGGCGTCGGCTGATCTGGGTCGCACGGCGCTGAATCTCCCGGATTTCATCGCCGATTGCCTCTCGGCTGAGAACCAGCGCGCTGTCGAGCGCTTGTTCGACCTGAACATTGAACCAACTGTCGATGCCCGAGCGCAGAAAGCGCACGGAGAATACATAAATGATCGAGACCGGGATCAGGGCCGTGAGCGTCAGCAGAATCACCAGGCGAACAGTCAGCCGCGAACCTGCCACGCCCGAACGCAGGTCGCCAAACAAGCGCCAGGCGTTGACCGCCACCATCCAGAACACCACCAGCGTCAGAATCGCATCGATGATCAGCAGGTAGTCATTTACACGACCGAAGCGTTCGAGGTTGTCGGCACTGTTGCCAAGCAAGTACAACGAGACCAGCACGGCGGTGAACACCGCCACCATCAACCAGGTGCCGGTGTCACTGTCGCGCGAAAAGAATTTCAGCGGAGCGGCCACGTCTGCTCCCCGTTGTCGAGTTGCCACGCACGCGAGAAATAGGCTTGCGTGCGCAGCGGGCCGGGCAAGGCGTCGAGATCGAGCTGAACGCGCATGACCCCGTAATAGCGCCCACGGCCTGACAGTTGATCCTCCGAAATCAACACCACGTCGCGCAGCTGTGCCACGGCGTCCAGCGCACTGTCGAGATCGCTGAAGCTGGCACGCTGACCCGAATTCAGTCGCTCGAGCCGATAACTGCGCGTCAGGTCCTGATAGCTGAGCCGCACCGGAATCTGATAGCGCCGCAGTGTCTTGTCGGGCCAGAAGTTGCGCTGCCGGATGACGTCGATCTCGACATCGAATTCAAGTGCCACCCCGCTTTGCAACGCGGCGCGGGACAAACCGCTGAGCCGAACCGAAACGTCACTCTCAAGTAATACATTGCCGTCGATCACGTAAGACACAAGCGACCGGTATTCGATGCGGCCATCCTGAGCGTGCGCGGGCCCGACCAACAGCAGACTCGCCAGACACACGGACACCAGCACAAGCCAAACGCGGCAAGCATCTGGAAAACGGCTGGCTGGGTCTGATTCGTGTGTCACGCGCTGGCAGGGCCGGACTGTCTTTGCAGTAGAGCATAATAAAAGCCGTCGCACCCCATTTCACCCGGCAAGATCTGCCACCCCACCGAAACGGGCCGACCAACGGGCAGCGAGACCGTCCCCGCAGTCGCATCTGCTGTGCGCTCAAGGAAAGCGGCAACCTGCTCCTCATTTTCAAGGCGCGTGATCGAGCAGGTGGCATAGAGCAGGCGCCCACCGGGCTTCAACACCGACCACAGCGCGTCGAGCAGGCTCGATTGCAGAGCAGCCAGGGGTTCCAGATCATCGGCGCGGCGCAGCGATTTGATATCCGGATGACGCCGGATCACACCCAGCGCGCTACAGGGTGCATCGAGCAATATCGCGTCGAACAACTCCCCGTCCCACCAGTCAGACACAGACGCGGCGTCCGCCACGACTCCCCGCACACCGTCGTACTGCAAGCGCGCCAGGTTGCCGTGCACGCGTTCGAGCCGCTGCGCATCAGCGTCGATCACGGTCAGCCGCTCAGGTGTCGCGCCCTGTTCAAGCAGGTGGCCGGTCTTGCCGCCGGGTGCCGCGCAGGCGTCCAGCACCCGCTCTGGCGGTTGCGGAGCAAGCAAGGCGGCGGCGAACTGGGCCGCACTGTCCTGCACCGAGCAATCGCCCTGCGCGAAGCCCGGCAAATCCGACACATCACAAGGCGCGGCCAATTGCAGGTCGGCCCGGCCCGGCCCCGGCTGCGCGTCAATCCCCGCCGCAGCGAGACGCCCATGGTATTCGTCGCGGCCCAACCGCGCGGCAACGCGCAGTGTCATTGGCGCACGTGCATTGCTCGCATCGAGCAAGGCGGGTGCGTCCTCGGGCCAGTCCACGCCAAGGCGCTGGGCTATCCACGGCGGAAACGCCGCTGCGAGCGCGGCGTCGCGATCGACGCTCGCAAGCATGGCCTCACGTTCGCGCAAAAAACGGCGCAACACCGCGTTGACTACGCCGCGCAGTGCGCCGTGCCCGAAGTCCTGAACGAGCGTCACAGCCGAGTCGACCACGGCATGGGGGGCGCCATCGAGGTACTCGAGCTCGGTCAGGGCCAGCAGTATCACGGTGCGCGCTCGCGCATCCCGGCGGCGAAAGGGTTTCTGCACAAGGCGATCAACCACGGCTTCGAGCCGGAATCGCCAGCGACAGGCGGCGTAACACAGCGCTCGGCACCGCGCCCGCCCCCGCTCTTCGAGCGTGGGCTGTTCCAGCAGCGCGGACAGCGAGCGCCCTTCATTGAAGACAGCGTGTAGGGCTAGGCAGGCCTGTCGGCGCACCGGGTCCGCCGGGTTTCGCTTCACGTCAAGATCTGTCCGAGCAGCGAATGGCCGTTGAGAAAATCAGCGCTGCAGACCCGCCGTTTGCCGGGAAGCTGGAGCTCGCTGACGACCAAGCGACCTGAACCCGCCTGCACGACGATTCCGGCAGCGGACTCGGCGATAACCGTGCCGGGCATCGATGTGCCGGGTGTCGCACCATCTGCAAGCCCCTCAGCGGACGCAGCCTGTGCGTTCCACAGCCGAAGAGTCCCCCCGTCCAAGCCACACTGAGCCACCGGCCAGGGATTGAAGGCGCGAACCTGTCGAGCGATCTCGACAGCGCAACGCCGCCAGTCGATCTGCGCCTCGGACTTGTCCAACTTATGGGCGTAGCAACTGAGCGAATCGTCCTGCGGCGTCGGTCGCTGCTCGCCCGCCACCACGACCGGTAGTGTGTCGACCAGCAGTTCGGCACCGGCCCGCGCCAGCGTATCGTGAAGCTGGGCTGTGGTGGTGTCGTCGGCGATATCGCAGTGCCAGCGCGACCAGACATCACCGGTGTCGAGCCCGGCCGCCATCTGCATCACACAGACACCGGTCTCGGTGTCGCCGGCGAGCAGCGCGCGGTGAATGGGCGCAGCGCCCCGCCAACGCGGTAGCAGGGAGGCGTGTACGTTGAGGCACCCCAGACGCGGCATGTCGAGCACCGCTTGCGGCAGCAACAGCCCGTAGGCCACCACCACCATGACGTCCGCTTCGAATGCCGCAAGCTCGTTTTGCGCGGCACTGTCGCGCAGACTCGACGGCTGGCAGACCGGCACACCCGACTCGACGGCGACCCGTTTGACCGGTCCGGGCTGCGCCTTGCGGCCACGACCAGCCGGGCGATCAGGCTGCGTGTAGCAGGCCACGACCTCGTGCGCGCTGCCGATCAGAGCCTCGAGCGTCGGCACCGCGAAATCCGGCGTCCCCGCAAAAACAACTCGCATGCGATCAGTTCGCGCTGCGATGATGTTTTTCCATCTTCTTGACGATGCGATTGCGTTTCAGCGGTGAGAGGTAATCGAGAAAAAGCTTGCCGTCGAGGTGATCGATCTCGTGCTGGATGCACGCCGCCAGCAAACCGTCAGCCTCCCGCTCGAAGGGCTTGCCGTCCCGGTCGAGGGCCTTGACGGTCACCGACGCCGCGCGCGTGATGTCTTCAAAGATTCCGGGAATCGACAGGCACCCCTCCTGCATCACCTTCTCGCCCTCTCGGGCAACCAATTCGGGGTTGATCAGGACGATAGCGTCGGATTTGTCCTCGGACAGATCCATCACCACAACCCGTTTGTGTACGTTCACTTGCGTGGCAGCCAGACCGATGCCCGGGGCGTTGTACATGGTGTCAAACATGTCATCGACCAGGGCCCGTGTGGCGTCATCAACCTCTGTAACGGGTCGCGCAACCTTTCGGAGCCTGGAATCGGGAACGGTCAGGATGTCGAGAAGCGCCATGGGACTACCAATTTGGACGAATACGGAAATCAGGCATCGCATTTGCGAGGCAATTGGGCAGTAACCCGATTGCGGGTGCCAGCCAGCCGCGCATTGTATCGCGCGTGCAGGGCACTGCATAAATTCAACACTGCAGGATCTCAGAAATCGCATGGCCACACTCACGCATAAACAGGGCTGCAGCCCTGCCAAGGCAAACGCCACGTGGAATCGCTTCACGCTCGCGGCTGTCACCGCCCTTGTCCTCGGACTCACCGGTTGTGCCGCATGGGAGACGGCGGAAGATGACACCGTCGCCAACCTGCCGAGCGCTGAAGACATTGCGATTGTCACCGCACCCGCGCCGGAGTCCGACCTGCCGCGTACGGCGGCACTCAAACGCCGGGACGTCATCACGCTGCGCGACGACGCGCCGCTGAGCTATACGGTCAAGCAGCACGACACACTTTGGGACATCGCAGCGCACTTCCTTGAAGACGCCTACACCTGGCCGGAAATCTGGCACCAGAACCCGGACATTGCCGACCCCCACCTGATTTTCCCGGGTGACCAGATCTCGCTCGTGATGGTCGACGGCAAGCCGGTTCTGTCAATCAACCGCGGCAAGCGCGGCAACGACGT